>NZ_JAHPYX010000167.1:0-7641 GCF_019058535.1 Candidatus Borrarchaeum sp. | reverse complement strand
TCCGTAAACCAATCCGCGCTATTTGAGTTTACTGAAAAGTAGAGGAGTGTAATCTATAATGGATGAAACTTTAGGGATTAAGAAGAAACGCCCATCTAACTACGACAAGGACTCCTGTACTAGAGCCTATTGTATTGAATGCGGTTCAACTGATGTGATTTGTGATGAGGCTCGTGGTGAGATCATCTGTAACAAATGTGGATTGGTTATTGAAGAACATATGATGGATCTGGGGCCTGAATGGCGCAGTTACACGGCAGAAGAACGAAAGAAAAGAAGTCGTGTAGGAAGCCCTGTTAATTATTCCATTCACGATAAAGGTTTATCTACTATGATTGGTCCTGAGGACAAAGACTTCTATGGAAAAAAACTTGCACCTAGTCGACGAGCTGAAATTTATCGTCTGCGAAAGTGGCAACGACGTACTAGGACGCATAGTTCTCGCGAGCGAAACCTCATTCAAGCACTGAGTGAGTTGGATCGCTTGACGAGTCAAATGGGTATTCCACGATCAATTAAAGAAGAGGCTGCGATTATTTATCGAAAAGCATTGGAAAAACGAATGAGTCGCGGTACAACCATTGAAGTCATGGTTGCAGCTACCTTGTATGCGGCCTGTCGCATCAGAAAAATTCCTCGGACCTTAGATGAAGTTGCAGAAAACTCACGCATTAATAAAAAACAACTAGGACAGTGTTTCAGACAGCTCGTGAGAACTATTGATGTGGCAATTCCTATCAGTACACCAATTGACTTTATCTCTCGCTTTTCAAATGAATTAGGGCTTTCAGGAAAAGTGTCGGGGCGGGCTATTAAAATTCTTGAAACGGCTAAAAAAGCCGGGATCACTGCTGGAAAGGATCCAACCGGACTGGCCGCAGCAGCTCTCTATATCTCTGGAATATTAGAAGATGAACGACGAACACAACGCGAAATTGCACGAGTTGCACGAGTCACAGAAGTGACAGTCAGAAACCGCTACAAAGAGTTAGTTAAAAACCTTCAAATCGCAGTTGCCGTATAACCTCTATAACACTATACTTTTTTTTATTATTTCTTAAGAAAAACGGCGGTGGATCTGTTTTAAGATGATTCGTTCACGATTCTAGAACATCCATCTCATTGAAAGATTTTCCTAAAGAATTATGCTCCATATGTTCTCGTTTCAGGATTTCTGTTGGATTATCATCTTGTTCTGAATGTCCAACTGTCCTAAATCCTAAAGATTCGAAAAATAGATAGGCTGCTCTATTTCTTAAAAAGACCTCTGCAAGCAATGGTTTACTTGTAATTAGGCTTTTAACTAATTGTGTCCCAATTTTTTTTCCTCGAAATTGTTTTTCAACAAAGATCCTTAATACCTCTACGTGATCTGGAGATTCAAAAGCTAACATCGCACCCTTAATCTCATTTGAGTGTTCAGCGACATATACCCAGTATAAATTATCAGGGACGTTCAATGCACCTTTCAAATAAGTTACGTCAATATCTGAAAAAAAATCTCTTAGAACTTCAAGATCTGACTTTATAATAGTTCTTACGCGTAATTTATCTTCTTTAGGTTCATCGTGTTCCCATATACCAAAAATATACCCGTCGGAATGCTTCTCTCTTGGGCAATATAAAGCACGTCTTCTGCCATCCCAGAATGTATATCGTCTTAATACTAATGCACGCCTGTCAAGGCTTCTTAAATCTTTCCATATTGTACTGTGTGATTTACCAATAAGCGTTTGCAATTGTTTTGGAGTTAAAGGTCCTTCACTGCGCAGTACATCGAGAATGGCATATCGAGCCAAAGCATCACCTGTTATGATTACAAATTCAAAAAAAATATATAAAGGCTTTGGATCGACTGATTACTTTTGCCATTCTCTGGCTCAAGATCAGCCGATCGGTAACCCAGAAATTCAGTTGCGCAGATGATAAAAAAACTATCGTATTCTTTAGGGGTTTTCCCTTTAGAAGCATCGATGAATGGCAGCGGCGCCCATGTCTTGGTATTCTTTTTTGGTCACCCACATTTTCTGGAAGGTCTTAAGTGACGATAGAATACTACCTCCGATCCAGACACTGTAGCGTCTCTCTGGTGGGGCAATGATTTTGATCTCTACGCCTTCGGGTACCAGTTCGGTGAGTTCCTTGTGCATGCGTTCCTTTAGTCCGGGGAACATGGTGGAACCGCCTGATAACACGATGTTACCGTAGAGTTCGCGGCGCAAGTCGACGTCACATTTCATGATGGCTTGGTAGATGGCTTCGTCAATTGGTGAAGCTTCTAAGCCGATCACACCTGGGTTGAAGAATACTTCGGGAGCCAAGAAACGTTCAGGACCGACCACTAAGGATTGGCCATCTGGCAGAGTATAGGTTTTCTCCATACCGGAGACTTTCTCCGCTAATTTCATTTCCTTCTCGGGGTCTAGGGCCACGTAACAAAGTTTTTCCTTGATGTCACGGACGATTTCACGTTCGGCAGATGAGGTCAATGAATAGCCTCGCTGTCGGAGCAGTCGTCTTAAATACTCGGTGCGGGCACGACCGGCTAACTCGACACGAGAGATGGCGTGAGTGATGGCGAACCCTTCATAGATGGGCACGATATGTGTCACTCCGTCACCGCTGTCGACTACGATACCCGTAGTTCTTCCGCTGGCATACAGACTCAATACTGCCTGCATGCTAATATATACGGCGGGTACGTTGAATGTTTCAAACATGACTTCCGTCATCTTCTCTCTGTTGACTTTGGGATTGAGTGGCGCTTCGGTCAGCAAAACAGGGTGCTCATTAGGGTTAACTCGCAGGTCATTATAGAAGGTATAATGCCAGATTTTTTCCATAGCATCCCAGTCGTTGATAACCCCATGTTCTACAGGGTAGATGAGTTTCAACACACCTCGTAAGTTCAAGGCTTCTTCGCCGATATAGTACTCCCTTACGTAATGCTCAACATCGGTCATAATAGACTTATATTTTGGGTAGCCAATGAGCGTTGGGAAGACACTCCTGGGCTGATCCTCTCCAGCATAGCCGTTTTTGGACAGACCAGTCCCGTTATCTACCACCAACGGCTTTCCAGTTATTCCTTCTTCTTCCAATGGTTTTCCTCCATTTAAAAATCTTTAAAACACTTATTAAAAGAACTTAATCGTATTAAAAAAAACTTGTGGTAAAAGTCTGCGTTTTTCATGTTCCATATCGTAAACTACTTTAGATTTCAACTTCTTGTCTGCAGATAGTTTCAGTCTATGGAATGAAAAAAACTATATATTCCCAACGTTAAATAACGCGACTTTTTCACTGTTTGAACTCATTAGCTTTCTTAGTACCTCATTATAATCAAATAAGTTTCATGGGTGCTGCTAGTTTGCTTAACAAAACAACTCTACTTGGGGTCGATTCGTCTAATATTCGATATCCGGTCAATTGACTCAAGTTTTCTGAAAATTCACGGATTTCCTCATGTGTTGGCATATGAGATAAGGCTAACCTATCGCGAGAGTGACCCACCCACATATATGCTTTTGGCTCTATGTATACGCTTTCAGCTTTTGCTATTAACTTTGCATAGTCCTCTACATGCTCTAGGTTGTGTTGCTTTACTAGCGTCAATCGAAGCACAGTCGGACAGCTGAAACTATGAAGCATTTCCAAGGTTTCATTAAGTTTTTGCCATCCGTCATGGATTTGAGGTCTGCAAAGTCGTCTATAAATCTCTTCAGTGGGCGCAGAAACCGATACATATAATTGGGTAGGTTCTGTTATCTCAGATAGTCGCTCTGGAACCGTACCATTTGTAACTAAGAAGGTAGTGAAGTCCATTCGGTGAAATTCTTCAATTAACTCGCCCAGTCGGGGGTACAAAGTCGGTTCTCCGGAAAGACTGATCGCAACATGTTTTGGAGAGAGCGCTTCGCTATATTTCAAAGGATCGACTTTGTTATGCGCTTTTGGATTATAACCGCTTAAGAGTCGTTTTTGTTCAATTAATGCACCTTGAATGATTTCCTGAGGATCATCGACTTCTATATCTGTCATCTTTGTTCTATCTATTGAACTATCATAATAGCGCCAACAGTATAGACATTGTTGTGTACAAAAATTCAAGGCACATGTCATTTGCAAGCATCTATGTGTTTGAATTCCATAGAATTTAGACTTATAGCAGACAGTGTTTTCTACCAAACTTTTGCGTACCCAGCGGCAAGTTTTTACTGCGCTATGGCGTCCTACAATATGATATTTTTGTTTAAGAAGGGTTTTTTTCACGCTTTCAGGAATAAGTTCTCCATACATTCTTGTCGCGCCCATTATAAGAATACTAGACTAGAATAACTGGATTGTATTATAACTCTTTTTTTATACGGGAGGTGAAACCTTCTCTATACGATCTTTTTTGATTAATGGTTTTTCTGAGAAAAGTAAAAGGGAAGGACAGGTATCTAAACATTGAGTACAGTTTATACACTTTTTCTCATCGATTATCGGATAATTACGTTGTACATCAAGAATTGTCGCTCCTTGAGGACAAAATATCTCACAAAAGCCACATCCGACACATTTCTGAGCTCTTGCAAAAATCTTTGCAAGATTTTTTATCAACTTTTTTCCCGCTTTTAGATGTGATGTGCTCACTTTGAAAGTTCCATCAGCAAATATGGTGACAGACGACTCGTTTATTTGCATATTAACTTGGTCAAACGCTTCATTTGTCCAACTCTTTCCTAGAATATTAAGGAGGTTTCCTATCCGCTGAATATCTAATGTGTATGGAAATCGTCCTTCCATTGTATAAAAATCATCATTATGAGAGCGAATTTTCTCTTTTATCACATATCGGGTAGGTTGTATGTCTATATGAGATTCAAGCTCATTAGTTTGTAAGCCCAGTTGTTTGGCTACTTGTATCTGACCTTTTGCAAGGGTTCTCCATCTCCAAAATCCGTGTGTTGCCCATTCTTCTGCATATCCATTTGATTTCGCCCAGTTCGTTAGAAATTCCATCCAGAATCTGTAAAGATGTTCGTGGGTCTCTTTAATATCATGTAATTCAGAAAGTTTCATAGCAGGGCAATAAATGCATCCAATTCGCTCAAACCCTTTATAATAGAGAGGATTAGCAATAGCATTTTTCATAAGCAGATAGAGCCAAACATGAAGTGCAGTCCAGTTTTTTATGGGACTCGTTCCGATCTGTCCTGGCACAAAGGGGTTCTTCCACACTCTATGCTCTTGTGCACGTGGCTGAGATTCGTATCGTCTAACGCCGAGAAAGGTTACTACTCCCTCTGGATAGTTTTCTCTAATGATCTGTGCAGTGGGAGACAGTTTTAGAAGTTTGCAGCACCATCGAAAATCTCGCGCTGGAGGACCAAATTTTTCAAGCATAACATCCCAATCAGCTTCGGTCTTTTTGTAAATTAATCGGTTTTCTATACCTAGGTCTTTCATAGTAGTAAATACATTTTCTATTGTTTCAGGGAACTCTATTCCCGTATCAGCAAAAAATACATCAAACTGATCTTCTAAAGCCTCTAATGCCAATAATAGAAGACATAAACTATCCTTTCCACCGCTATAAGCTACTGCTTTAGGTTTTCTGTAACTCTTAGCTAGGGATCTCATAAATTGAATGGCTTCTTCTGCCCTTGAGTTCAAAATCTGCACGTTTGCCTGTACTGCCATATCCCATGTTTGTCCGTCATGATGAATAGTTGGAGGAGTTGGGGGTTCACGGTGTTTTATTTTTACGACCATACCTCTCTTTGTAGCAAGAATTGTCTCTCCTGAGAATTTCGCTACACCTACCGCTAAAACCTCGTCGGATGGAGTTATTATCAACACATCATCTCCAGGTTGAATTGAGGGATCACAATCCTTTACACCAGGTGCAAGGAGACTTGCGCCCTTAAGAAGTGGATCAACTGCTCCTTCGTATATTTTTACCCACTTATTACATCCAGCAAGCCATAACCGCCTTGCTCCTTCAACCTTAGGCAAAAACTTCCATCTTTGATGCAGTATATCGAAATAAAGTGCGCCTATAATGACTCCATCAAGAATTATTTCGTTCCTTCTGTCAAGTGCAGGTGCCTTATTGAGCACAACGAGTTTCTTGTCAGGAATCAATTTTTGTCCTACACCTTCACCTGCAAACTGAAAATCTATAGTTTGCCGAATTAATTCGATATCATGAGCAAATGCGGGACGTGTATCTCCTGGAGGTGTGATTTTGCATTTTATAGTAGGACTTCCGCATAGAGTGCAGTTTTCCATTTCCAAGATAGGTAGGTTACACTGAAAACACCAATATAGCAGAAGAGGACCAAGATAAACTTTCTTTGGCATTTTTACTGAAGACTCCTTAGAGAACATTCAACAAGAGCTCTCTGAAACTTCTTTTTCATCCTTTAAAATCTTTCTGTAACTCACTTTGCGGTAGAATAATCATCATTTCGTAATTGTACGGGTTGGATTCTCTACTTCCTTTGTTGGCAAGAGTTTAAAAAGGGTAGAAAGCACTAAACCATCTATGAGCCCCTTCGTCTCTATCCTTGTTCCTTGCTTAAACGAAGAAAATACTTTGCGTTCTCTTACAGGACGTGTTGAAAAGACTCTTGCTGGACTACAAAATATTCAATGCGAACTTATCTTTATAGATGATGGAAGTACAGACGAAACGGGGTCAATAATTGATCAATTAAGTCAAGAAATTCCATGGGTGAAGGCATATCATCATTCAACAACAAAAGGAAAATCTGCAGCCATAATGAACGGTTTTTACCATTCTAAAGGAAATATCATAATTCTATTAGATGCAGATCTGCAATTCTTTCCTGAAGACATTCCAGCAATCCTTTCAGAAATGACTCAGAAAAAATTAGATATTGTTAATGGCTGGAGAAAGGAGCGAAAAGATCCTTTGTCCAGAAGGGCTGCATCTCGTCTCTATAATTCCTTTGCAAGTTCTCTCTTCGGACTAAAGGTTCATGATTATAACTGTGGGATCAAAGGTCTAAAACGGGAGGTATTAGAATCCTTCAGATTAAGAAAAGGATATCATCGTTATATACTGGCCCTTGCAAAGCATCACGGGTTTCGTATAGGCGAAGTAGTAGTTCAACATGCCCCTCGCCCGTATGGAAAGTCTAGATACCGAACTAGTCGACTATTTGCAGGATTTGTGGATTTGATGAGTTTAAAACTTCAATTCATGTTTATGGAGCGCCCCATGTCACTGTTTGGCGTGCTTGGCGCATTTATCTTCCTCCTCGGTCTTATTTCTGGAGCTTATCTTGTATATCTTTGGTTTCTTGAAGGCGGTATTGGTACACGACCACTTCTCTTCCTTACAGTCCTCTTACTTGTTGCAGGCATTCAGTTTTTCTCATTTGGATTTTTAGCTGACGCAATTGCATCTTTAAAAACAGACGTTGATTATCTTAATCAATTAGTCATACAGAGGAAAGAAGAAAACACAAAAGGTCAATCACCCCCTAACAAGTGAGGGGGCTTGTTCCGTGAGGAACAAGAGTAATTGGTTGATTAGCCTAAGAGAGGTCGTGGTGGAACACACATGACGGTATCTACGTTATCAGGAGAGTTAAAGAACACACCAAGGGATGCTTCTCTAGTCCC
>NZ_JAHPYX010000166.1:0-9875 GCF_019058535.1 Candidatus Borrarchaeum sp. | reverse complement strand
TCGCCCAGCAAGCGGTGCCGAACATATGTTTTCACATGCTCTGGATCAAATTCATATTAAGGAAGGAAGAATGCCTCCAGCATTACATGGAGAACAAGCAGGCGTAGGATCTATTATGACGATGTATCTCCATGGCGGTGATTGGGAGCGCATAAAAGATGCTTTGCGCAAGATAGGTGCGCCAACAACTGCTGGTGAGTTAGGAATTGAACCAAAATATGTTATTGAAGCACTAACCACGTGTCATAAAATCCGACCTGACAGATATACGATTCTAGGCGAAAAAGGCTTAACAAAAGAGGCTGCAACTCGATTAGCGAATGTGACAGGCGTAATAAACTGATAAGAGTGGGATTATATGGAAGATACAGAACCAGTGATAACATTCATCGCAAAAAACCTGGCAAAATCTGGTTATAAGTTTCAACATATGGGAGACTTAGAACAATGCAAGACCTGCAAAATGTATCACGTTTGTATTCAACCATTAGAAGCAGAACGCATTTATGAAGTGATAGAGGTCTTAGAGAATGAGTTTGAGTGCCCTCTACACGAAGAACAGATTAAAGTGGTTCGCGTAAAAGAAACAGAAAAAGAAGTTGGTATTCCAACCAATATAACCTTCTCAGGAGCAACTATATCCTTTCAGCCGCAGGATTGTTCCGAAATTTGTGAGTTCCGAAAGTTTTGTGTTCCCGCAGGACTTAAAGAGGGAGATAAGGTTCGTATCCTAGATATCATACAAAAAGTAGAATGCAGTGAAGGAAACGACATATCAATTGCTTTGGTTGCTAGAATTTCTCCTCAAGAACGTTCGTAGACTTCTAAAAATTCCACTAAAGTGATATCTTCGAAAAATTTGTGAATGTCGCCAGCTATACCGCTTTTAGCAAATTGAATTCCCTCTGCGAAAAACATCTCTTTTGGTATTTTGATTGATACTTTATCTTCTTGCACGTCAATTTCAATCGTCTCAGAGAGAGTTGAAAGTCTACGTTTCATCAGTTCCTTTATTTTTTCGGTCATGTCCTCTATCTTTCTAAGAACCGTTACTTCATAACTGAGAACTTTACCGGCTAATGGATGGTTTAAATCTAGGCGAACTCGACCGCCTGAGGCACTTTGAACAGTTGCCAATGAACCTTTATATCGGAATGTCATCCCTGCTTGAGGTTTGAGGTCTCTTTTTCTAAACTCACGTATAGGAACGGTCTTTACACGCGAAGGATCTCGTCCTCCAAACGCTTTTTCGGGAGGAATTTCTACGATAGCATCCTGCTCCCCAACTTTAAGCGTCAAAAGACTATCATCGAGACCCTCCACGACCCAACGTTCCCCAACTACAACTAGTTCTGGGCCGTAGATCCCATCATCACGATGCATTTTCTCCTTTTTCGCAATTTTTTCATTCGTCAAGGCAAATATTTTGCCCGTATCTTTTATCCTCCCAATATAATCGATAAGAACAAAGTCACCTTTATTTATTTCAATTTCTTCTGATTCGCTCATTTTTAACACCCTTACAGTCTATTCTCCTTTTCTGAGATACCATCCAAGATCTATGATATTTTTTATACATATTTTGAGTCGATTATGTTTCATTTTCGCTAAATCGTAAAGGATCTTACCAAGGCCTATTGGAAAACCATTTTCATCAAGAAGGATGGCATAATCGCCTTTCTTTGCTTTATAAATTTTATCAACTGCAGAAAAGGATATATTTCTTCCATAGAGAATAGTTTGTGCTCCTTTCGCTGTTAGATGAATACGCTTTGAAGTAAATTTACCTATCTCAAAAACGGCTTCAAGACTCAATTTAAATTTTTTGTTTTTGTCTAACTCTCCTATTTGCATCCCTATAGAGTACGGCTGCTTTTTATCAGCTATCGCTTCTAAAATCGTAATCATTCTGTCAGATACTAAAAAGATTTCTTTCCAATTTCCTTCTCCGATGATGAGATGTTTATTCTGAATAAACTTCTCTGCAATTTTTTCGCCAAATAGGTTATCAATAGCATTTTGAATAAACTTGAGTTCTTCGTGAGTTGAAAGTCGAAACTTAATCATTTTTTCAGCTATCCTTTTGAAGTTTGCAAATAAAAAACCCTTCAGTTCCATCTTTATGAGGATAAAGTCTTCGCGCTTCTTTGATTGAAGGATGAAGCGTTTTTTCGAATATTACATCAGAAAAGGCAGGGGATCCTCCATTAAAATCCATCTTTCTAACATGAATATCTTCATTCTTGAGTGCGTGATCTATCACAAACTCATTTTCTTCAGGCGCAATTGCACATGTCGAATAGACTAGACTTCCACCTGGTTTTAAACAGGCTACTGCGGCATCTATAAGACTTTTTTGCAACTCAGAGACATACAATATATCTTTTAATTCACGACTTGTCTTTCGTGTAGGATCACGAGGAATAAGTCCTTCACCAGTACACGGTGCGTCCAATAATACTTTGTCGGCTTGTATACCAAGACCAGATATTTGACGACCATCCATACGAATAATCAATGCATTATATACACCACATCGAGACAGGTTTGATCGAAGACTTTTAGTACGCTTTCGATTAATGTCAATACCAATAATAACTCCTTTATTTCTCATAAATTGAGCAATCTGGGTGGTTTTTGCGCCTGGCGCGGCAGCTAAATCAATTACAATCTCGCCTGGTTTTGGATCAAGAACCTGAACAGGAATCATAGAAGCTTCGGATTGTAGAAAATAAAAACCTAGTAGATATTCATTTGTAGCCCCTAAAGGAAAGGGGGTTTTGAAAACTCTATAACCATGTGCGATAAGAGGAATTTTTTCGATAACGAAGCCTTTCTTAGTAAACAAATTAACAAAATCTTCTTCATCAATCCTTAACGTATTGCAGCGCAGGGTAGGTATTAAGCCTTGCTCATTTGCTTTAAGAAACTGAACGGTTTCTTCGTTCCCAAACATTTCCAGATAGCGCGTTATCATGTACTCTTTGTATCCATATGTTTTTGCAAGATCTTGTATTATCTGATCTTCTCTAGACAAACGCTTCAACATCCTTGAAGAAAAATCCTACAGAGACTTTTACATTTTTTCATGGTTATGCAAAACAATACCACGAATATAATCCAAAAGTTTCCCAACTACAGTCAGTTAAACCGGAAAGTTCCCTGTTCAAAACAATGGCTTTTTGCAATGCAACAGAGAAACGAAGTCCAATAGAGTACCATCCGTCTTGATCAGATTGAAAAGAGCGCACCCACAGAATATGATTTGAAAGTAGCCAAAACGCTGAATAAGTATTTGTAGGAGAGCAACAAAATATTGGAAATAATAGAGCGCTGTTCTAAACAAGTGCTATCAGGAAATATATCTCTCAAGATCATGGCGTTCTTTCCAATATTACTTCGACTTTTCGTTTCTTAGTGTTACGAAGAATCTCTAGTGCTACTTTTTCACCAACTTTTCTTTTTTGTATCTCTCTTACTAATTCTTCTGCTGTATTTATCGGTTTATCATCGAATTTAAGTACAATATCTCCAGGCTTTATCCCCGATTTGGCTGCGGGACTACCTCGCAATACTCGTGCGAGAAAAACTCCTTTATCGGTTGGTAAATCATAATAAGATGCCGCGTCTTTGGTAATCGTCAAGCTCTTTATACCAAGCCTAGGTTTAATTCTACTCCCATGATCAATTATTTCCGTTGCGCATTGGGCAGCGTCATTTACAGGGATTGCAAAACCAATGCCTTTGGCGAACGGAATTAGTGCGGTATTGATAGCAATTACTTGCCCTTTGAGATTAATAAGTGGACCTCCGCTATTCCCTGGATTTATGGCAGCATCAGTTTGGATAAGGTTTTCTAACATACCATGTCTTGTGTTTATAGAACGATTTAGAGCACTTACCACTCCAGAAGTTACTGCTGGACTACCGGCAAAACCAAAAGGATTGCCAATTGCGAAAACTCTTTGACCCACCCTTAATTTATCAGAATCTCCCAGTTCCACTGCAGGAAGATTTTTCTTATTTACTTTAACAATTGCTATATCCTGTGTTGTACAATCCCCTACCACCGTACCTTTTACGACTTTTCCATCTGTCAACGTTATCCCGATCTTTCTCGCACCGAGAACGACGTGTTTATTCGTTAAAATCAGGCCATCTGAATCGATGATAGTGCCAGATCCTGTCCCCTTAACAGGCTCTGCTCTGTAGAGGTTACGCTGTATAAGTTTTACGGTGCCTATATTCACAACGCTCTGATTTACCTTTTCTAACATCTCTACAACATCATCCTCATTATAATTTGCCAAATCAGTCACCGCCAAATATTTTGCAATTAGAAAAATACCGATCTTTATTGAAGAACCATATCTTGCCCACAGCAGACTAAAGTTCCAACTCCTGATTCTAGTACCTTTACTCTATTTCCGCAAATCTCGCATAAGTACTCTTCACCCACTTTTGTCATGCATTTACCTCCTTCTTTATTATTTAGATTAAATACAGAAGATTTCTTACCAGAATATTCTGAATAAAACCCTTTTTTGGTACTCTCTGCTTATATTTTTTGAGGAAGAGGAATACACTACCTTGTCCTCTAAAAAAGGAAAAGTTTTAAGAACAAAAAGCCTAAAGAGAAGCATACGGGAGAGAGACATGTGTTTACTCGTTATGATGCTATCAAAAGGACGTTAATCATCATTCTAATTGTAAACCTTTCAGTTGCGCTTTTAAAAGGCATCTATGGAGGTATCACGAACTCTCTAAGCCTGATTGCTGACGCATTTCATAGTTTATTCGACGCAAGTTCCAATGTAATTGGGCTGATTGGTATTAGACTAGCGAGAAAACCAGCTGATACTGAGCATCCTTATGGTCACTGGAAATATGAAACAGTATCAGCTATCATCATAGCAGCAATGATTTTTCTGACAGGTGTAGAAATTATAGAATCGGCGATTGAAAGATTTATTGCTCCAGCAACACCTGAAGTAACTGTTGTAAGTTTCATCATCGTTATTGCTACCATCGTTATTAATTTTATCACTACGATATATGAAGAGAAAAGAGGGAAGGCTTTCGATAGTTCAATCCTTCTGGCAGATGCTTTACATACTAGAAGTGATATATTTGTCTCAGCATCTGTCCTCGTAAGTTTCATTGGAATCTTATTGGGATTTCCTATCATCGACCCCATTATAGCAGTCTTTGTCGCGGTAATGATTTTTCATACAGGTTTCGAGATTGCAAAAGAGAGCATAGAAGTCCTTGTGGACACATCAGTTATAGATCCTTCAAAAATACAATCAATTGTAAACCAAATCGAAGGCGTTTCCGACAGTCATAAAATCAGATCAAGAGGGCAACATAACGAAATCTCAATCGACCTTCATGTAACGGTTGATCCAGAAATCTCTGTGCATGATGGACATGACATAGCAGATAACGTAGAAAAAACCTTAATAGAAAAAGTTCCAGGTGTTCGTGATGTTACAGTTCATATAGGTCCTGCTGGCCATCCAGAATGTGAAGAATACTAATCGTTTGCGATTGGAATCGTTGCCCTGAAGATTTTTTGTGAATAGCAAAAGGAGTTCGAAGAGCCAGATGATAGAAGTTGAGGTAAAAGCGAAAATTTCGCATCCAAATGAAATCATAAAGCGGCTCAAAACTCAAGCCACATTCCTTAAGGAAATCTACCAAGAAGACATTTATTTTAACGCGCCAGATAGGGATTTTAGAATAACAGATGAAGCATTGCGAATTAGAATTTCATCAGGAGAAGAATCTGCTTTAACCTATAAAGGTCCTAAAATAGGTAACCTTATCGATAAAACTAGAGAAGAAATTTCAGTAAAAATTAAAGATCAAAAAACACTTCAAGTTATTCAAGTTATTTTGGAGAAAATAGGATTTCAGCCTGTTACAAAGGTATTAAAAAAACGCTTACTTTTCCGATTTAACGATCTTTATATTTCAATAGATTTTGTTAAGGATTTAGGAGAATTCATAGAAGTCGAAGTTCTAGTTCAAACACAAAAAGAAATTGCGAGCGAACGATCAAAGATATTGAATTTTTTAGAAATTTTAGGTGTCCCTTTTGAGGATCTTGAAAGACGCTCGTATCTTGAGCTTTTATTAAATAAAAGAGTTTTTGTGCGAAAGAAAAAAACTAAATAAAGAATCATATAAACACTCTAATAAGGTTATCAGGGGAAATTTTTGTTTGGGTGTTGAAATTTCGTATGAGTAAATCTTATAGGAGCGACAGATATTTACATAGAGTACATAATCCTTCTTTTCAAATATTGCGAAAAGTGAAGGATATGATACTCTGGAACTATAGATATTATTCTCTTCGTGAACCCAAGGTAAAATCTTGGGTTCCTCACGATGATCCTGAAATTGTAAATGCAATTTTAGGTGAGATAAAAACGAATAATTTCAATATTATCAATTTGGAAGCTAATATAGCGGACTATAAGCAATATATGAGAAAGGCAGAATATCACAAATTTCCAGATTACTATAAAGATCGTAACGCGAAGAATTTTATTGAGAAATCCCTTGAACATTATTTAGCGGCAAATCTATTAGATCTTTCTAAAGACGATATATACATAGATATTGCCAGCGGGAACTCTCCTACCTCAGAGATATATCAGAAATTATACAGATGTAAGGCGTATCGACAGGATTTAGCATTTCCGAGGGGTATTCATGGAAACACTATCGGTGGTGATGCGTCTAATATGCCTGTAGATGATGATTTTTGCACGAAAATGGCTTTACACTGTTCTTTTGAGCATTTTGAGGGAAATTTAGATATTAAATTCATCAAAGAAGCTAGCAGGGTTCTTAGAAAAGGAGGAAAACTTTGTATCTTACCTCTTTATCTTTTTACCAAGTACGCAATACAAACAGATCCAATTGTTCTACCACGAAGCGGTATAAATTTTGAAAGAGAGGCTACGTTATATTGTGCAAAAGGTTATGTGAATCGGCACGGCCGCTTTTATGATATTCCACATCTAATTGAAAGAATTAGAAAGAATTTAAAAGACCTAAAATTGACTCTTTACATCATTCAAAACGAAAAAGAAGTAGACACTTCTTGTTATGTTAAGTTTATTGCGTTTTTCGAAAAGTTATAATTTTTGGCAACCACTCTCTTTCAATAGAATCCCTCATCCCATCTGTCCCAAAACTTAAAAATAAGATATTGTCACTCACAATTCATTCATATAACTCAATTTAGAATTGGTGAGATTTTTTGTCAAACGTAATCTCTTCCAAACGCAATGTTATATTGCAAGCGCTATTAGGTATTGCGATTCTCATACTTCTCTTCTGGCAAGTAGGATGGAATGATTTTCTTGACGCCATCGTGAGCATCGAGTTATCACTCTTCATCTTAGCTTTAGTGTTTTATGCGATAGACAATTTAGTTCTGGCATTTCGTTACCATTTCGTTCTAAAATATATGGACATTCAGGTTCCTTTCGTACAAGTCTTTCTGTGTCATCTAGGGGGTATGCTCTATAGCGATGTAACTCCTGGACGCGTTGGCTATTTTACAGTCCCTTATTTCCTCAAAAAAAGAGCAAATGTTGCCTATTCTTCAAGTCTATCTGCAATCATTGGTCTTCAGTCTTTGGAATTCTTCATTAAAGTATTTGGATGTGGAATCGGATTAATCTTCATTGGTTTCACTATTGAGAATCAGATTTTGTTTATTGTATTACTTATTGGAACCATATTCCTCTTTATTGTGGCGGTAATACTTGGCATTATTGTCTGGTCTGAAAAAGCTGAAGGTATTGTTCAATGGTTATGCAAGATTCCTCTAATCGGAAAGATACTAGCAAAGCTGCTACCTAAATTTTCTGATTTTCAACAACAAGGCCAGAAAATAAAACCAGTGATCCCACATGCAATAGGCTTTACTTCGGTATCTTGGCTTCTTAAAGGGCTCCAATGGTATTTAATCGCACTCTCACTTAACATAACTGGTATTTCATATTTCGGGTTTGTAATGATTCATCCACTTCTCACTGCACTTTCTTTCGTTCCTATTACACCTGCAGGTCTTGGATTGCAAGAATCAGGAATCGTAATTATCTTTACTTTGGTCTTTGGACAAGAAGCCGCTAGTTCATCTGCCTTCTCAATTCTCGCACGATTTTATGCTATTTTAGTTGATCTGGCTGGAATAGTGGTCCTTATATGAAAGATCATTAGCAAGTTCTTCTATTTTCTTGTCATCGAGTATACGCCATGTCAACAATTGTTGTCAAGTCTTTTACCTCTAGTTTTACTGGATTATTGTCAAGATTTCTTGAAAACAAAAGAGCTTTCCTGATAATATTTTCCTTCTCCCCATATCCGATGCCTAGGTCTAAAAGAGATCTAATTATACCAATTTCATGAAATTTCTGATTTAATGCATTGATAAAGTATTCGGGATCTGTCTGTTTGAGCCTCATTGCATACGCAAGTTCATAAATCCTATCAGAAATGCTGTCTTTTTCGTATTCTAAGACAGGTAGCAAGAATACGGCACTGGCTAACCCATGAGGAATTCCGTGTTTTGAGGTCAAATAATATCCAAGAGCATGAACTGCAGTTGAACCAGAGAAGTTAATTGCCACTCCAGCTAAAAGACTGGCATATAACATATGTTCTTTGCTATCTTCGTTTCCTTTGTATGCCTCAACAACATTATCAAAGGCAAATTTGATTGATTCCTTAGCAAATAGATCCGAGAGATGTGTATATTTGATATTCACAAATGATTCAATTGCATGACAAAAGGTATCAGCACTTGTATTGGAAAAAACCTCTTTAGGGATATGCTTCAGATTGTTTACATCAAGTAAAGCAATTCTAGGAACGAGCGGATCACCTGAAATTGTTTTTTTTAATCCTTCATCATTATCTGTTATAACTGCATACCTAGTTGCTTCACTCCCAGTGCCACATGTCGTAGGAATTGCGATAACAGGATATATTTCTTTTTCAACAATATTTGGAAAAAAATAGTCTTCAATTTGACCTCCTAATTTTGAAATAAGTGCAACCGCCTTTGCTGCGTCAATAACGCTTCCTCCACCAAAAGCTATTATTACCTCACATTCATTATTTAAGAAGTTATCAACAGCCTTTAACACAGTTTTCTTAGTCGGATTTGGTTCAACTTCTTCGAATAGGTGTGTTCGTAATTCAAAATTGCTAAGTTTCTCTAAAATATCATCGGTATAGCCATGTTTTCTTGCGAAATTTTTGCCTGTCATTAAAAGACATTTCTTTCCAAATCTAGAGGCAAATTCGCCGATTCTTGACAGTGCGCCTTTTTCAAAAACAACCCTAGTGGGCAAATAAAATTTAAAGCCATTCATTAGAATCATGATTTCTTTGTTGTTTTTGTTTAAAAATATTAAAACACTAATGACATGGAAGTGAAGCTAAACAGGCTTATACAATTCTTGCAGGCAAACCTTACGATTATTTATAAAACTGTGAAATTATTAACGACATTCCACGTTTTATGATAATCCTCAATCTTTCCGTGAGAGGAAAGACCAGCCTTAAGGTTATCGGGCTGTGCGCTCGTCACCGAGTTCAACACATGCTTCATTAATACCGTTTTGCACAGTATCTCAGCAGTCTTGAAGGAGGTTATCCCGCTGTGCTCGAAGAGGTCATGGATCATCGCCCAGCTATGGTAAGGACTACTCTTTTTCACATGAGGCTCGATGTACTCCTCAACGTGTGAGAGCACCCAATCGTAGACGGCTGGAATTGCTTCCTTGAAACCCAGCCCTCTTCGAGCTATTACATAACTTGCAAGGTGATGGATTGACAAATTATATAAT
>NZ_JAHPYX010000165.1:0-3335 GCF_019058535.1 Candidatus Borrarchaeum sp. | reverse complement strand
TAATCTCCAAGAGTTGGATCTTAGTAATAATAAAATAAAAGAAATTAAAGGATTAGAACACCTTATTCACCTAAAGAAGCTAGATCTGAGTAATAACGATCTAGAAGAGATCAAGAATTTAGAATCTCTTACTAATCTCCAGAAATTAAACCTTAGTGGTAACAATATAGTAGAAATCAAAGGATTATGGCATCTCATTAATCTCCAAGAACTAAACCTCAGTAATAATCAGATGAAAGAGATAAAAGGATTAGCACGTCTTATTAATCTTCAAAAACTACACCTTAGCGAAAACAGTATAGAGGAAATTAGAGGATTAGAGCAACTCATTAATCTTCAAGAACTAGATCTTGGGGGTAACAATATAAAAGAAATTAAAGAATTAGATGCTCTAACCAGCCTCCAAATTCTAAATCTTCGTTGGAACTATATAAACGAAATTAAGGGCTTGGAGAACCTCACTAACCTCCAAAAACTCTACATGCATCATAATTTTATCGAAGAGATCAAAGGATTAGAAACCTTTATCAATCTCCAAGAACTAAACCTCAGAAGCAATTATATAAATGAGATTAAGGGCTTAGAGAACCTCAATACACTACAAAAACTATTTCTTGGTAATGATATAGAAGATATCGTAGGGATGGGAAGTCTTGCTGATCTGGAAAAACTAGATCCTCGAAATACGATAGACGAGATTAAAGGATTAGAACATCTTACCAATCTTATAGAATTGTCCCTTCGTGCTAATGAGATTAAAGAGATACAAGGGTTAGAGAAACTCATCAACCTCCAAAAACTAGACCTTAGATTCAATCAGATAAAAGAGATAAAGGGATTGGAGCATTTCTCTATGTTAAAGGAAGTAAAAATTAGATTTAATCCAATAAAACACAGTGAAAGCCATTTAGTAGGGAGACCTGGGCAGGAACTTGTAAGATACTGTCGAAAAAAGGTTGAAAAACTAACAAGAAGTGGTTGAAAAACGCGTGAGTCCTTTTTTGTTTTTTCTTGATATACTCGAAAAACTATTAAATACTGTAGTTGATGGAACTAATTCTAATATACTTATCAGAAGTCTTATATGAAATCGGCAGATATGGTGAAACGGGATTTTTCAACAATCTTTTCAATTGTTACACGGTTTTTAATGTACAAGGATCGACTTTATAAAGGTGAGCGTACTATATAAGATATATCCGCCCAGCTCTTTACTATAAAATTTGTCAAATGCCTTAGGAGCAGTGAATTCATGGTATCAAATGAGCAAATTATCGCATTAGGAATTTTTATATTCGTCTTTGCCCTTATAGTCTCTGGCATTAAAGAAAAAACTATTGCTGGCGTGTTTGGACTTGTTTTGTTAGGTTCTTTTAGAATTCTCGCTGTTGAAGAGATGATCGCATATGTAGACTGGGAAGCAATTATGTTGCTCTTTGGGCTGATGGTAATAGTGGGTGCATTTAGGGAGGCGGGTGTTTTTGCATATCTCACAGCCTACATAATCAATTTTACTAAATGTGATCCAAAAAGGATGCATTATATGTTCATTGGCTTGACGGCATTGCTAGCTTCTTTTTTAGATAGCGTTACGGTAGCGTTGTTTATGGTCACCGTAACGATTATGATTTGCGAGGTGATCGAAGTTAACCCAAAACCGTACATCGTTTCAGAGATTTTGGCAGCAAATGTAGGCGGAACGGCGACTGCAATAGGTAATCCTCCCAGTATAATGATTGCATCCGCTGCGGGCTTAACATTTGTTGAGTTTGCTGCAAATATGGCTCCGATAACCATAGCGTGTCTTGTACTTCTTACGCTATTCTTAAGATGGTACTATAAAGATTCCCTAGAGAAAGCTAAAGTTGCGATGGAAAGCTGTCCTGTAGCCCCTAGAGCACTTGTCACAGATGAAAATCTCTTCAGATTATGTATTATTGTTTTTCTGGTTTTCGTTGGATTAATGATTAGTCATAGTTTTATTCATATAAGTCCTGCGATCATTGCATTAGGTTGTTCTGGTGTTCTTTTATTCGTAGGAGGAAAAAAGATGACAAAAATATTACATAAAGTTGAATGGTCGACTTTACTTTTCTTTGGTTCATTATTTGTTGTTGTAGGAGGACTTGATAAAGTTGGAATCCTATATATAGTTGCTGAAGGTATAGCAGGTCTTATTGGTCAAAATATGGTAGCAGGAATATTTTTGATTGCATGGACCTCTGCATTAGGCTCTGCTGTAGTAGATAATATACCTCTGGTTGCTACACTTCTTCCAATTGTATTTAATATTTCTCAAATCACAGGCCTTGAACAAAAGCCTTTATTGTGGGCTATGGCTCTAGGCGCATGCATGGGTGGTAATTCAACAATTCTTGCATCATCAGCAGGAATTGTAGCTCAAGCTGCTACCGAGAAAACTAAGTACCCAATTAAATTTTACGAATTTTTAAAGGTTGGCCTACTATCGGTGTTTTTAACAGTTGGTGTAGGAAGTATTTATCTTGCCATCCGATTCGGAGTTTTTGGTTGAGATAAAAGCCTATAACGGCTCATGATCTATTTTATTGACATAATCTAATTTGTGAAATACCCCACCCTGTCGGAAGGGGGCTTTCCGCCGATTAAGTTAAAATCTAAAGAATGAGAGAAATACAAGGAAGATGAGTACAATAGAGGCTAAAAGAACTGTGTCTATCATTACATATTTCAATAAATTACGCCCTCCTCCCCCTAGTTTTACATACACCAGTTTATTCATAACAGCGGAGACCACTGCTGCTAGAATAGTCATTACTGCAATATAGTCAGATATTCTGCCTTGTGCAAACAAAACAGAGACTGAAAAAATTACAGCACCTGATCCTGCAAAACCTCCAATTACGCCTGCAATGACCAAACCTGCCTCTCCAAACGTTTGTTGCATTATTAACGTTAAAAATGTAATTCCAACAAATAAGACAATAAATTGCAACGCTGATTTAAAGGAAAAAGGAGATTCCACTTTAGGGGTTGGCAAACTCATTTCTTTTCGTGGATATCCTCTTACAACACCAGCCATAAATGCCAGCACAAGCGGAATAGCGGTATATGCTAACAAAATTGGTGCTAAAATTGCGGCAATTAATAGATTTCGTAAGATCATTGTAGCATTTGTAATTACAATCGCTTTCGAGAATAATTTTCCTTGCTCCTTCTTTTCTCCTGATTTACGTGCAATATTTGTAATACTTGAGACGGTTGCTTCACTATTAGCAACGCCACCAAAACTAGCGAATAGAAACAAGCCTTTTGTTCCAAACTTGTTGAGCGCAATATAGTTCAGAAATCGAAGG
>NZ_JAHPYX010000164.1:0-3099 GCF_019058535.1 Candidatus Borrarchaeum sp. | reverse complement strand
CAGGAAGATTGTAATGGATCCAATTCTCTATGCAATTGCAATAAGCACATTAGCAGGATCAGCAACGGGTTTGGGTGCTTTAATAGTTCTCGTTTTAGGGAAACGTAGTGATAACATTCTTGGAATGATGCTTGGATTTGCAAGTGGAACAATGATTGCTGTTGCTGCGCTGATTCTTATAATAGAAAGTGAAGCACTTACTAACGTAATATGGGCGGCACTTGGCTTTGCACTCGGAGCATTTGTAATGTTAATTGTAGATGCACGCTTACCTCATTTTCATGTAACATGCGAATATGAGGGTGGTCAAAAAGAATCCACAACACGAGACCTAGCATCACTCAAATGTGGAATTTTAATTGCACTTGGTATCACAATACATAATTTTCCTGAAGGACTATCGGTGGCGACTGGATTTGCAATCACACCAAGTCTTGGTCTTATAATTGCAGTATCGATTGGATTTCATAATATTCCTGAAGGCATAGCTGTAGCTATACCCTTGTATAAAGCTGGCATGAGAAAAGACCAATTGTTTTTAGTTACTCTACTTTCAGGACTTTCGGAACCACTTGCCGCAACAATTTCTCTGTTGCTATTATTGCAGGTTTCTATTTTTGTTCAGGCTATTTTTCTAGCCTTTGCAGGAGGAGCTATGATCTATTTGGTTTGCGACGAGTTAGCACCGCAGGCACATAGCGAAAAAACGCACGAACATATACCAATAATAGGATTAGTTGCGGGTTTTCTGATTATTCTGCTTTTGAAGGGTTTTCTAGCGTGATTCTCGCTAAAGACCTAGAACAGACTCTGATATATTTAATACAAAGTAATATTTGGTGTAAAGTGCTATTTGTTACTGACTTATCTCGTATGACTAGAAAAGTTGTAGCTTGGCTTTCCCAATGTACATGTTTTGAGGAGTGATATATGTAGATGTTTTCCATTCAAGATGTTGAACTTGTAGCCGAAATTATCGCTAATTCAAAATATCTCGTGGGCTATACTGGTGCAGGTGTTTCAACTGAATCAGGACTGCCTGATTACAGAGGCCCAGAAGGAGTTTGGACACTTCGAGATAAAGGACTCAAACCAAAATTACCAAGGCAACCGATTTCCGAAATTGAGCCAAATGCAGGGCACTTCGCTTTTGTTGATCTATATGAACTTGGAATATTGAAATATTTGATCTCTCAAAATGTGGATAATCTTCATTTAAAATCTGGAATTCCATCTGACGTCCTTGCTGAACTTCATGGCAACCATGCACTGATAAAATGCTTGAACTGTGATGCGCGTTTTTCTAAACAGGAAATTGGTTGGGATGAATTGATTCATGGAAAGGGTTATCGGACCGAAAGACCTAGATCAAACCAACCAAAATGCCCTCATTGTAATGGAAGAATTGTTTCATCAGTTGTTAATTTTAATGATCCCATGCCTGAAAAGGAAATGCGAGATTCCGATACTCATTCAAGAAAATGCGACGTGATGTTAGTAGTTGGTTCTTCACTGAGCGTATCCCCAGCAGCGGATTTTCCTGTTATAGCCAAGCGATCAGGAGCCACACTCATCATAGTAAATATGGGTGCAACCCAATTAGATGGTTTAGCAGATGTTCGCATTGAAGCAAAATCAGGTGTATTCTTACCTAAAGTTGTGGCGCAAATAAAGGAACTAGAGGGCAGTTGAAGAGTTGAACACTTCTTTGTCCTTCAGGATTTGGTTTTATTAGGCCTTTCATTCTCGGTTAAGTTCAATAAGAAGGAGCGGGCCAATTTTGGTGAATTAAATGATGCAATTGCCCGTTCTAAATGAATTATAAAACTCTTTCCACAAAAAGGACAGATCTTTTTTCGCGATTTAACGTTTCTTTTTCGTGATAGATAAACCTGCGGCTTGCTACATGACGTACAACGTACAATATAATAATTGTTTTGCACTTTTCAAGAACTCCTCATTATCGGTACCTTCTTTTCAAATACGCTAAAATCTCGGCAAGAGTTTTATCAGTTATAGATTCTGTAGCACTCCAAAACTCATTTAAGTTTTTTTTCGGATATCCCGCTCTTTGATATTCGACAGCTTGGAACAGCATTTCTAATTTATCTATCTGATGCAAGAACTTGGCTTCCTTTGTTTCATTGTTTATATATTGTTCATAGATTGAAAACAATTCTGTTCGTTTCTTCTCGTCTAATAACTCAAATAATTTCTTAGTAGCTTTTTTTTCCAGCTCCTTTTTCCTTTCATTTCCTCCGATCAATTCAATCGAAGAAGGAGTCAGATCACCTATTTGACTTTCACTTATATCGTGTAAAATGGACATTATCAAAAGTTTTTGAAGGTTGATATCGTCTCTGTCAATACCTAGGATAAGAGCCATGAGCGTTGTCGAAAATGAGTGTGCTGCAATAGATTCAGGATCTTTAATGCCTTTTACTAGCCATCCTGTTCTTGGAAGTCTTTTTAAAATATTTGTAACTTCAAAAAACTTTATCAAATCCATATAATCACCTAAGATGGTGTTTCTATAAGAGGAAAGTAAGGTTTTAAATAAAAACGTAATTCATCATTTTAAATCAATATCTAAATCGATGAGAATCCGTGAAAGAAATGAGTTCACAGAATTCATGGTTCGAAGTAAAAGAAGTTCTGGACAATATATTCTTAATTTCAGAGCCAGGACATGCAGAATGGATCAATTCCTATTTACTTAAAACAGAACCTCCTATTCTAATTGATACAGGAATGGGAATTGACGATATTAGTCGTGTAGTGCGTCAGTTACTAGGAAAAGAAGATTTAGATGATGTCTTAGTAATAAATACGCATTCTCATTACGATCACATCGGAGGAAATCACCTATTTTGTAATATAGCTATTCATGATAGTGAAAAAGATCAGCTCTTTGCTCCACAAAAAAAGGAAATTATGGACTATATCATTGACGAAAAGAACTTCACACGACAACCGCCGGTAGAGTTCGACCGGACAACTTTTAACATTATTCCATCCCATGCTACACGACTTCTTCAAGATGGAAACAGCATTAAACTTGATGATAGGTCATTAGAGATAATTCACGCACCTGGGCAT
>NZ_JAHPYX010000163.1:0-7504 GCF_019058535.1 Candidatus Borrarchaeum sp. | reverse complement strand
GTTACGAAGATGTAGTTCATCATAAGAAATGGTAACCTTTGTTTAATTTAATCGGTTTGTTTTCACTTTGCATATATCTTAGGATTTTATATGCATGGTTTTTAAGATAATGAAATCATAATACAAAGAAGTTACGAAGATGTAGTTCATCACGAGAAATGGTAACCTTTGTTTAATTTAATCGGTTGGTGATCTTATTGGATGGTGAAGAAGTAATCAAATCTAGACGCACAATTCGTAAATTTACCGAAGAAGATGTTTCTGATGAAACTGTCCGCAAAATCATTGAGGCAGGGATGCTGGCACCTTCAGCGGGCAATATGCAATCATGGGAATTCATAATCGTACGTGATAAAACAACAAAATATAGCCTTTCTCAAGAAGCTTTAGGACAACCACATGTATTAGAATCTCCAGTTACAATCATAGTAGCAGCTAACACAAAAATTGCAGAAAAAAAGTATGGCTCTCGAGGACGCGAGGTATACTGTTTTGTGAGTGCTGGGGCAGCAATTCAGAATATGCTATTAATGGCAGTGTCACTAGGCTTGGGAGCTGCTTGGGTAGGCTCATTTAAAGAACGTTCAGTGCAGGAAATCCTGAAACTTCCCGCAGAGGTACGTCCTGTTGGCATTATAACACTTGGACATCCTGCTGACATACCAGATATGCCAAAACGGCGGGCTTACAAAGAAATGGTTCATAATGAAAAATGGTAATCATAATCCCTATTATGATGGCTTTCTGAATATCAATAACAATCAAATCTTCTTTAAAATCAGTCGATATCTTACGATACAAACTTGATAATATCAAAATCACCTATTTGATATTGAAATGAATTCATTGATTTTGTTATAATTTTAATAAACCTATCTTTTAAAGAGAGCCGAAAAGAAATTCCTTTGAAAGCCATATCTTTCCAACGTATATGAAAAGAATAAGGACGAAAACGTACTAATTTGTTAAAAGGATCTGTCTCAAAAATTTTGCCAATAGCAATTCCATTAATCTTTACAATATCCCCTTGGGAAATTCTGTACGCGTCTTCAGTAAAAATGCCGCCGTGTCCAAAATGTGGTATTCCAGCATCAATTATCCCGCTAAATAAAACATTTTCTCCCAATTTTTCAATACTGACCTTTAATCCAGTAAGTTTATGCTTGCTGAAGGCGTCTTCGTTAACTTCAAGGAATAAGGCGTTAGGTGTATGTTCAACTAACTTTGCTTCAAGAGGTGTTTCACTGATTTTTCTATATTCTTTAGAAAAATTGTCGAGCTTTTGACAGAGATTCAATTGTAATGCCCCTCTCGCTCTCACAGTATCGTCTTTTGGTCGGAATTCTGCATGGAGATGTGGATCTGTCCAACGAGCAAAGAAAAAACTTCGTATATACTCTCCTATTTTGTCCCCAATTTCAACATGCTCGCCTTGAGAGAGCGAGCGAGCAGGTTTAACATGAAGAATTTTAGTATACACGCTTGGATCATCATCATTTTGCACCAGAATAAGATATTCTAGCTTAGATACATTTGGTAATGTTGAGTGACCGCGAAAGGATTGAATTTTACTGATAGTTCCACTAACAGGACTATGAACATCACCTCCGAACGATAATTGACTAGGATATATATCGATTCCAGTCATATTCTTATGAGAATAAAAAGGAGAATTGAAGAAAGAAATGAATCCATCCTCTGGTGCGTGAATAAGATTTTCTCGAAATTTTGCAACGGGGGTAAATTTCGATGAGTTCACTCTCCGTTTTTTCGGATAGATTTACCACAAAATATAATATAAATCAAAAATTTAATAATGAAAGGGGCTATAATAACTCTTGCTTTTGGAGTAAATTTTAATAGTGAGCATTGTCTCTTACTTTCCTTGTCATCATTTTGACTCAATCGAGGTAAAGGCTGACAAAAATGAGCAAAGTACGGTTGTTTATAATCACAGATGAAGGAGAATATAATGAACTTCCTTTTCAAAATAAAGATCAACTTGATAGTGAAGAAGTCTATCTGATCGTTGATGAGTCTGGAAAAGACATCTGGATCTATAAAGGTGCCAATGCGCGTATAAGAAAGAAATTCCTAGGAGCACGTGCAGCTACAGAATTACGACAAGATATTGGTTTTACCTTCAAAGTTCACAGTCTCGATGAAGGGGAGGACGATCCTGATTTCAAAGCATTAATCAGTGGCGCTGAACCTTCTACTACACCTAAGCCTATTAAAAAGACTGAAAAGGTAACACCTCGTGCCAAACGCAAATCTAAAACTCCTACTAAAAAAGTAACAACAGAAGACACTGCCCCGTATATGCAACTTACAGATATCGTACCTACCCCAACATTGAAATCTCATGAAAGTCCAACAGAAATGGAAAAACCTTCAGAGACCCTCGTCGTAGAGAAAAGAGTTGAAATATCCACAACTGAGACTGTAGACAAAAAGAAATCTGCTCCCACAGTTACTCCCTCAATAGCTCCTTCGAAACCAGATCTTGATTCTGTTATGAAAAAACTTGACGGAATTGAGCACCTTGATGGATATCTGCGTGAACTAGTGATTATAGGACATGACTGTTATGCAGTTTCAGAAAAAAGTGTAAGATTTCTAGGAGAGGAACGTGTCGAGAGGCAATTGGAACGTATGACATCTACATCTATGCCCGAGGGTGTCTTTTTTGCAGAAGAGTATACTCCCCGAATCATTGTCGAAGAAGGAAAAGTTGTTGCTATCGAATTTTGGAAGGAATCTGAACTAGTTAGTGAGCAACTGAGGACGCAGATGACGCGAAGTTTGGATGAATTGACTAGATTCTTCAAGATGATCGAATCAGGTGAAGAAGAAGGAACCTAATGTTTTATTGCGAATTGGGGAGCAAGAAGTCCCTTTCAATGTATTGAGAATTAGTTTACTTGTTACGACACAAAAAAGCCCCATAACTTTAGCCTGGGGATGAATGGTGTCAGTATTTTACATTTTTTAACTTTGTGCTACTTTTTGCTGAGTTTATAAACAGGGATGGAGTACACAGAGTGAGCAATTATGTTGTACATTATTAACGAGTTATTGTAAGTTGTGCGGAGCACTCATACCATGTTAACAAAGAACGAACGGATCAAAGCTACCTTAAAGGACACTAAGAAGCGGCGTAAACACATGAAGTGTCGGTGGAAGTTGACCGTTTCTTCCCCTCCACAAAGACCTGTTCACGTTGCGGTCATCAGTGCGCTATAGGTTTAGCCGAACGTACCTATGAGTGTCAATACTGCGGTCTGGTGATAGATCGTGATTATAACAGCAGTTGTGTGTTAGAACACTAAGGTCATAGAATACTAGGTAGGGGACCTACCGAAGTTACGGCTGAGGAGACTTATACCTCTACCTTAGCGTTGGATTATCTGAACCAGATAGCCTATGTTGAGGCAAGTATGGTTGCAGAAACAGGAAGCCTCACTGCTTTAGCGTGAGGTAGTTCACCTTATAAGGATTTAAGCCAGATAAATAAATAAGGTAAGATTACCTAGGATTAATTGCCTAATATTTTGATAACTAGTTAAATGAAGATTATCTCAATGGAGGCGATGGAAATTTTAGATATGCTGATCGGAGAAGCTTTGTTAGGGCATGAACCAGAACTTGCGCATGTTGATTTACTTATTGGAAGTAAAGAAGGACCTGTCGGACAGGCATTTGCACAAGGTCTAACTACACTTTCAGCGGGACATACTCCTTTACTTGCAGTTATTCGTCCGAATTTGCCCCCAAAACCTCAAACTTTGATTGTACCGAAAGTTACAGTAAAAAACATGGAACAGGCTGCCAAAATATTTGGACCAGCACAGTATGCAGTGGCAAAAGCAGTAGCTGATGCTGTAGAAGAAGGAATTTTTCCAGATGATGTCGATTTTGATAAAATTGTGATAATAGCTTCTGTTTTTATTCACCCGGAAGCGAAAGATTATCGGAGAATTTACAATTATAATTATGGGGCAACGAAATTAGCATTAAAGCGAGCATTGGTCAATTACCCTCCGTTAGAAAAAGTCCTTTATGATAAGGATCGAGCCAAACATCCAATTATGGGCTTTAATGTACCGCGATTATGGCGTCCTCCTTATTTACAGATCGCTCTAGATATTACTAGCATTAACAGAATAAAGGAAATGATAAGAAACGAAATCCCAAAAAGCGATCGACTTATTCTTGAAGCAGGGACGCCTCTCATTAAGAAATATGGTGTTCGAGTGCTTCGTGAACTGCGAGAAGTAGTTCCAGATCTATTCATTATAGCCGACCTTAAAACCCTGGATGTTGGTAAAGTAGAAGTGGACTTGGCCTATGAAGAAACAGCAGATGCAGTTGTGTGTTCTGGACTTGCAACAGTTGACACATTAAACAAGTTTATTTACGAAGCAAAACGTCTAGGTATCTATGCTATAGTTGATTTAATGAATGTAACGAATATCATCGAAAAATTAAAATCTTTGGATGATATCCCCGATGTTTTAATCTTCCATAGAGGAATTGATACAGAAACTTCTGGCGAAAAATCACGTTGGGATCTCATAAAGGAAGTTAAACAAGAGTTTAGTGATAAGAAATTCCTTGTCGCTGTTGCAGGCGGAATTCGTCCTGAAAATACTAAAGATGCCTTAGAGAAAGGTGCAGATATTGTTATTGTTGGACGATACATTACGCAAGCAAGAGACGTTGAAAAGTCCGTTCGGGAGTTCCTTAAGACTATTGGCGCAAAAGAACCTGCTATAGATCATTATCGTGTTCACTCAGAAGATGGGTGAACGTACAAATCTGTTCACCGAAGCATATACAATACATGCTAAATGATCATTCAAATAACTCCTCGCCTTTTTTTTAGTTTAAAACCTAATAAAGTCAACGTTTAGCGCAGAATTGACACATAAGGTTGATTGGAAATATCTAAGATCATTTTAGTTTCTCTAATTCAAGAGATCTACTAATTTCATTTTTCTATTGATTTTCGTGTTAAATCCTGTTTTTTTTCAGATGTAAATCTAAAGCCTTTTAAATAAGGTTTAAATCTTTGTAAATATAATGTCGTATAAATTAGTTTGTTGATCAATAAACTCCTTGTAACTCTGTTCAATGAACTCATACACTTTTTAGTGCCTTTGATATTATCTTTGGGGTGTTTTGATTGAAGACTCAAATTATTCAAATTGATGAGTTATCTAATTGGTACTCACAAATAATGCACAAAGAAATGGAGAACTTCAGAAAAGATGCACGTAAGGCATTTGATAAAATTGAACAGACGTTCGAGTTTATGGAATCCACATGCGAAAAACTAAGTGAAGAACATACAGGACCTACCGAATCAGCAAGTGATAAAATCCATGAAACTGCTATAAAATGCGCAAATAGATTAGCTTCTTCTATTAAAGATTCTGTTAATCATATAACCCTTCCCACCCTAGATGAAGTCGAATTTTCGGATTTAAAGAGTGTAAAAGACGAATTAACAATTCTCACACGAACTATCACTGATGCTGGAAGACGCTATGTACCACCGATTTCTAAGGCTAAACTATTAAAGCGAGAAATCACCGAACTTTCTTACTTTCTCAAAGACATCGGGAAAAGTCAGAAGAAGCTAGAGGAACTCACTAGGGATTACGATTATGTCCAAATTATTGAAAAAAATTTTGAGAGAATAGCAGAATTACGTAAATTAAAAGATAGACTTTCTGAACTTAATATAATGCAGTCACAATGCGAAGGCTTGATTGAAGAAGTCGAAAGTGGAAAAGATGAAATCATAAAACAGAAGGTATCTATCAAGAAAGAACCTGTTTTTGTTGAGTTGCATGAAATTGATGGAAAATTAAAGAAAAAGCAGATGAAATTTACTCAAGCACTACGTATTATTCTAGATAAACCTTTTAAAAAATTCAATAAAAGTGTGGACGATGGTTTAACTAATATTTCAGAGGATAAAAAAATTGCACTGGAAGGATATATGGATGATCCATTTGAAACTTTCACGTCAGAAGTGCTTGGTTATCCAAATTTAAAGGCACTTCTTCTTGAAATCCAAGAACGTTTGGAAATGAATCGTCTTGAGGTGAAGAAAAAACTCATCCCAAAAATTAAGACAAAGGTAGAACAAGTTTTGGATGATTCAATTCTTTCACTACAGAAAGACCTTAAAGAGCTACTTACTGAAAAGAAAACATTAATCAGCAATTCACAGGAATTATTTGCGACTCAAGACCAATTAAATAAGAAATTACACGAACAAGAAAAAAGGGAATCTGAAGTACAGCTTGAATTTTCAAAAGTTATTGCAGAAAAAAGTTGGTGTGAAGATCGAATTAATACAATAAAGAAAGCTTTAGAGAAGAATTTTCGTAAAGAACTTGAAGAAGATATCACAATTTCAATTGACAATGCCTAAGGTTTGAAAAACAAACGAAATATAACCCAATTTAATGGGAACGGGCCTATTGCAAACTTGATAGCAAATTTAGTACTCCGAAATATTGATTTTTCATCGTAGAAAATAAATAGGAGCGCATCATTTTTTCCTTAGGTGACTCTGATGAAGATAAAGTTCATTATAAATCCGTTCCAAAATCTCATTTATCATCTAGAACGGGCATCTGAATCCTTTAAAGACTTATTTAGTGAAAAATATAAAGCGAAGGCAGAAAATTTAACTCCAGCAAGTACCTTCAGCGAATTCGCGCGCGCTTTGAATCAGACGATTATCTCACAAAGTCTAAAACAGCGACTTTCCGATTTAGTTATGCCCGATGAAATCCCAGCAACAGTCAATCAGATCTTCTCTGGGTTTGCGGCTAGATTAACAGAAGTTCTTCTAGGTGATGTAGATCGGTATTTAAACGTGTGGCGAGAAGAACTTCAACCAAAACTTGAATCCTTTCAAAATGCATTGAAAAGTATTAAGAAAGATGTAAAAGAGAGTTTTAAACGTATTGAGAGTTTAACCCTCATACCCTTTAAATTTGACAACCTTGAAATCTTCTTAGTAGACGCCCTCTCTGAAGAATACGGTTCTATGAGTGAAATATTAGGATTAAGGTCATTAGCGTTAGGTATAATGAATACAACTGAAGCATTAAAAGAAATTGCTTTCAGCCTCGCGAAATTAAATCTAGGCGATACAGTTAGCAAAAGCCTACCAGAAGATTTGGCTGAAGAAGAACAAAATGTTAACAATGCGCTGGTAAAACTTATAGTAAATGAAATTCAAACCTTCTTAACAATGCCACTAGAAGTAAAAAATAAGGTTGATGAATATATTACGCTACTATGGGTTGATTGGAAAAATTATGTAAAAAATCCTGAAGAATATCGTGATATAGGTCACTTTTTCAGAGATGTACTTCTAACCAGAATAATAGGTGAAGCACTTGAGATAGAAGAAGAGGAAGAAGAAGAGGAGCCCTTAGTGGTGGAAGAGGAGCCCTTAGTGGTGAAAGAGGAGCCC
>NZ_JAHPYX010000162.1:0-7010 GCF_019058535.1 Candidatus Borrarchaeum sp. | reverse complement strand
GGAAAGAAGAATCGATAAATCACATTTATATCTTCGGTTTGATAAACAATCTGCCTTCAAGGGCTACTTCAAATTAAAGGATGAAGATGATATAATACGAATCAAAATAACGTTTACTATTTATCCTTCGCCAACACGTGAAAAAGTTAAATCAATTAGCGAAAGCTTGTTAATGGAATAATTGACTGTCCTATTATGGTGACATGGGATGAAGGGGAGTTACGATGTTCATGTTCATTCAACTCATTCTGGCGGTATATCTACTCTATCAGAAATGATTAAGATGGCACATCGTTTGGGACACCAAAGCATTTGTCTATCAGATTTTGGTGCTATAGATCCCTCTCAGGTTGAATCTCTTCTCAAAGAATGTAAAGGTTTTACTCCAACTGTATATTCACGAGCAGACATTTCTCCAAAAACACCACGTGAATTATCACACAAACTTAACTATATTAGAAGGAAGGTAGATTTAGTCGCCGTTGAGTGTTCTTCAGAAAATGTATGCAGATTCGCGTCGACTAATAGATTTATGGACATTTTAACTCTTGCTCCCACTGCAAAGGCGTCCGTGTTCACAGAATTGGTTGCTCGTAATTGTTCAAAAAATGGCATCGCATTAGAAATCACTTTGATCCCTTTTATAAGATATTATGGTAAGGTCCGGGCGAAACTCTTACGGATGTGGAGAAAAATACTTGCTGTTGCACTTCGAAATAATGTTATGTTCGCAATTGGAACTGGAGCACTCAGTAAATATGAGTTAAGAGGTTCACGAGAAATGCTACTATTAGCAAAACTTGTTGGTTTGCCTCAAGACTTAGCAAAACAAAGCCTCATAGAGACTCCTTTCAAATTGATAGAACGACGTATCCTTGAGAGAAATGGGAAAATAATAATCCCGGGTGTTCGAATAATCGATGAAGAGAAGGACTAAGTAATGGTTAAAGAAGAAAAAAGCAGATATATCGCCTTTGAAATAATAATCGAAGATGAAACTCCATTAGAGGTGATTTCTGTTTTTAATTCTATTTCACGATCGATTTTGTCACTTTACGGTGAGGTTGAAGCTAGCCAAAGCGGTATTTGGCTCATTGAATTTGACGCTGAGACTTGCTATGGTATTCTAAGATGCACTTCAAAAAGTTTAGACAAGGTACAAACCGCTATGGCAATCGTTTCGAGTATTGATAATAGACCCACCATTATACGTTTGCTTAAAACTTCAGGAACAATTCGATCGCTTCGATCAGCCCTCGAACAATCAACATCGACCAGTGAAGATCTGCAAAGTTAATTTTGGTTCTAACGATCGTGATTCAAGGTCGAAGATTTATCCATGTCAGTCACAATAATATTAACTCAAAAATTAGGGACTGCGAAAAAATAAAGAAAAAGGATTGAAAAGGTAGAAATTGTTTCTTAAAACATTTTTAGAGTTCGTTGAATTGCGTTTAGTGTTGCTGAGACATCGTTTGCATTAATAGCGCCCATATGGCCAATTCGAAAGATTTTACCTTTCAGTTTGCCCAAACCGCCTGCCACGATAACGCCCTCTTGTGATAATTGACCTCTAAAGTCCGCATCTGCAATGCCATTATGATAGACTGCGCTCATTGTATTTGCAGCCCATCCATCCTCAGGAACGAGTTTAAAGTCCATCTCTGTAAGACCTTTGCGCATCATTTCTGCTAATTTTTCGTGCCGCTCAAACCGTGCCTCCATTCCTTCGCTAACTATTTGCTTTACACTTTCATGGAGTGCATAGATTAAATTTACTGCAGGTGTACCGAAATAACTTGGATCACCGCGCTCATATGCTTGCATAATGGGCAACCAGTTGTCAATGGAAGTATAGAAACACTCAATGGGATGTTTAAGTTTAGCGTGTGCGTCTAAGGCCTTCTGGTTGAAATTCAGTATTGCAAGCCCTGGAGGAACACCCAATGCCTTCTGTGAACCTGTGAAGCATATATCTACATGTTGTTTGTCTTGATACAATCGTTGTCCTGCAAGAGAACATACTGCGTCTACAATAAATATCGTATCAAAATCTTTGACAACATTACCAATGGCTTCGATGTCGTTCGCAATACCAGTCGATGTATCAACATGTGTCACTGTAAGGACTTTATAGTCGTCACTTTCAAGTTTTTCACGCACCTCTGTAGGATCTGCTGCCTTTCCCCATTCTACTTGAATTTCATCAACAGCGATTCCGTGTGCTTTGAAAATATCAACGTATCGCGAGCCGAACACCCCATTATTTACTACTAATGCTTTTTCTCCTCTTTGAATCACATTGGTTGCTGCCATCTCCATAGCTAGCGTCCCAGATCCCGCAATAACAAAGGGTTGTCCTTCAGAAATGAAGACCTGTCTTAGTTTTCTTAGAGTATCTCCAAAGATAGAGATAAATTCTGGTGCTACGTGACTCACAGTTACTTTACTTAGAGCCCGTATCACTTCTGGATCAAAATTAATCGGTCCAGGGATCATTAAAAGTTTTGCCAATTTTGTTCACCTCTAATGTTCATTTGATAGGGAAAGTCAGCTAGATTAAGCTGAGCTTTTGTCGTTACTGCTGATACAATGGTCTCAGGTATGTTGTCTAGCAAAAGTAGTGAAACAAGATTCCAAAGTTTATGGTGTACACTGGCTTTACTCATTTCCTTGAGGTTGTTTTCATATTTCGCCGATACTCGGCTAATCGTTTTGGTATTCAAAAAACTCTCTAAACCTACGGGACAAGTTTCTCCCGTTCTGAACATCCGTGGGACAAACTTTGTCCCTAAACTCCTTGGTACAGCATCCCAACCTCACCTAAAACCAATTGAAATTTATATTGTATGCTTTATACTTATATTGTATATAAAGATTTTCCCTCAAACGCAGTTTTCTCAAATTCAAGAAGATTTCAATACCTTAGTATATCTTTGCTTTTTTAGCGCACGTTCATCATTTGAAAAAACAGTTTTTTCGCGACAAAAAATAAAAAGGAGATTAGAAGGCTTAAACTTGTGTCCAAGCCTCTTTTAATGTACGTTTTACATTTGCTATAGCCATCTCTGATGTAATACCTTTATGAGGTTTTACTTCGAAACTAACAAATGGGCGTTTACCTTTTTCTAAGTAATCAATTTCAAAAAGGGCATCTAGGTATTCTGCCAACTCTGTTGCGTCATTTTCTCCTCCTTCAACACCGAAGATCGGATGTTGATCTCCATACAACGGGTTGTTCGGGTCTTTAACGCAATTTCCGAGGTGCACTAATGTGAGGTAATCCTTCGTAGTCGATAATGCATGTTCAGGGGTTTCATTTAGTAAAGGTAGATGACTTAAATCATGCATTAAACCGAAAGTAGGATATCCTGCCTCTCGTACTGCCTTGGCAAACTCCACTGCTGCTTCACTTGGCCCTATCAAAGATTTTTTATCAATATCACGATCAAAAATCTCTAAAGTTAACGCTAGATTTCCTTGGCTTTTTGCATATTCGCAGAGTTGTTTTAAAGAATCGATTAATAATGCCATCCCCTTCTCTCTGGCCGCATCACCTGGATAAGGGCCACTTAGAACGGTAAGATACTCTGCGCCAACTTCGTAGGCTTCGTCAATAGCTGATTTTATTGCCTGCATGGATTTGTTTCGCAATGTATCGTCTAGTGCGTTCAAATCAAGTTTAGGAAGCAATAAAGCAGGCTGTGCCGAGAAATTAACTGTCAGACGAGAAGCTGTTAAGAGCGCAGCTACATCATCTTTAATTGCCGGATCCTTGCATCCACCATAGTCAACAGCTGAGAAAAAGCCGTCTTCGGCTATCTTTGTAAGCGTTTCGAGTATAGGGCCTTCTCCCGCAAGGCATTCTGGAAAAACCATTCCATGCACTATACCGACTTTCATATAGAGATCCCAATGTTTTTTCATTTTTTCACCGCCTTTAATTTGTTATCCCCTTTCAGCTATGGCGTCCAGAGCTAAGCCCATACTACAATTGGTTTCTCGTTCACAGATAATATCTAATATTGCAGGGGCATTATCTAGAGCTCTCTGGAAGGCAGCCTTAAGGTCTCCAGGTTGTTCAACTCTTTCGGCATATAGTCCGAACGCTTCTGCAAGCTTAACGAAATCTATTCCTATTCCATGCTTCGCTAACTTATCTGTATCGTACGTTAAATCTACCGCATATTCATAGTCATAAACAATGGATTGGTTCTGTCGGATTAAACTTAAGAAACCGTTGTTGAGCACAAGCATAACTATTGGAGTTTGGTAGTGAGCTGCCATTGCTAATTCTTCTACCATGAATCCTAATCCGCCGTCTCCTGTGATGCCTACGACTTTCTTTTGTGGCATTCCCATTTCCTCGTATCCGACTTTAGCTCCAATTGAAGCTGGTAAATCCCAACCCAACGTTCCCGCGCATCCGCAGACTTTATAATGTCCTGGTTTCTTTATTTCTTGATATTGACCGCTCCAAATCTGATTAAGTCCGACTGACGTCACAAAAATTGTGTCATCATCAAAGAATTCATTTATTTCTTTGAAAAGTCTTTGAGGCTTGATTGGGACATCATCAAAGTCTAATCTTCTCGCAAGCTCTTTGCGTCGGGCAGGTATTGACGATACCCATTCATTTGGCATTACTTTTGCATTTCGCGCTTTGGCTTGATCGACCATCATTTGTAGTGCTTCTTTGGCATCTGATACAATTCCTAACTCTGTAGGGACGATCTTGCCAATTTGTAGAGGATCAATGTCAATGTGGATGAACTTTCTGTCTTTAGTGTAAACATCTAGTTTACCCGTATGACGATCAACAAATCTGGCACCAACCGCTAGAACAAGATCGCTCTCTAAGAATAACTTGTTGCCAAGTCTTGTTTGCATGATGGTACCAACTAGTCCCGCGTATAATGGATGATTAGTGTCAAGAGCACTCTTTCCCATGTAGCTAGCACAGATTGGTAAACTTAAATATTCTGCTAATTCTTGGAGTTCTTTGGAAGCACCCGAAATAATGACTCCTCCTCCGGCTAAGATGATTGGATTCTTAGCTTCCAAGATCATATCAATTGCTTTCTTGATTTGTCTTTCATTTGCTTTGGGTGTAGAAAAGTCTAAACTACGATCTGTTTCTGGATCATATTCAATTTCTGTTCTCTGGAGGTCGACGGGGAGATCAATAAGCACTGGTCCGGGTCTTCCTTCTCTAGCGATTCGAAAAGCTTCCCTCATAGTACCTGGGAGGCGATAAGGCTCCCTAACACAATAACTTTTCTTAGTCACTGGTTTAACTATTTCTGCTATGTCAACCGCTTGAAACGCCTCTTGACCCAATACTGCTCTTGTCGCTGTCCCAGTAATTGCGACAATTGGGATAGAGTCAACTTGAGCGGTATAGAGACCTGTTACAAAATTTGTCGCTGCAGGTCCGCTCGTGCAGATACAGACGCCAACTTTTCCAGTTGTTCGTGCATATCCGTCAGCTGCATGGCATGCTCCTTCTTCATGTCGAGCAATATAGTGCTTTATTTTTGTTGTTTGCCCAAGGTATTTGTAGACGGGATTTATTGCTGCGCCCGGTATACCAAACATTGCTGTTACTCCTTCATCTTCAAGGATTTTTACTATAACTTCCGCTACTTGCATTTTAGGCATAATCTTCTCTCCTATTTTGTTTATTTTTTAGAGGGTTATCCATAAATATCTGGATTAACACAATTTGGTGGTTTGAGTCCCTTAACACCAGCAATTACATTTTCAGCAGCCATGGTCGCCATTTTAGTACGAGTCTCTATTGATGCGCTTGCGATATGTGGCGCTAACACAACGTTATCCATTTCATAAAGTTCTGGTTCAGCTTTAGGTTCCATTTCAAAGACATCCAAACCAGCACCAGCAATCTTTTTCTCCTGTAATGCTTTAACGAGTGCTTTTTCGTCTAATACAGGACCTCTTGATGCATTGATCAAATACGCAGTCTCTTTCATCAAGTCTAGTTCTTTTGCGCTAATATAGTGCTTTGTTTCTGGAAGTAACGGGACATGCAATGTCACATAGTCGCTCTCTTTGAGAAGCGTCTCTTTATCTACATATTGAATTCCTAATTCCTTTTCTAGATCCTCAAACCGTACGACATCTGTATAAAGAACTTTCATGTCGAAACCCTGAGCTCTTTTTGCAACCACACGCCCAATTCTTCCAAGTCCGACGACTCCCAGTGTTTTTCCGTAGACATCAGAGCCGAGGAATTGCATTATACCCCAGCCTTTCCATGTTTTTTGCCGGAAGTATTTATCTGCTTCGACAACACGTCGCGCGACTGCCATTAGAAGTGTCCAAGTGAAATCTGCGGTTGTGTCATCCAATACGCCCGGTGTGTTAGAAACTGCAACGCCGAGTTCGGTGGCGGCTTTCCAATCGATGTTGTTGTAGCCTACAGCTACATTGCTGACTACCTTAAAATTAGGATTTGCTTCTTTCACGGTTTTTAGAATCTCGGCGTTAATGTCGTCAGTGAGTAGGCAAACAAGCCCATCAAGGGTTTTCATTTTTTCAATAAACTCTGCTTGCGTAAGAGGGACATCACTTTCATTGAGTCCCATCTCACATTCCTTGATGATCATATCTAAAGCTGGCTTTGGGATCACGCGTGACACATAGACTTTTGGTTTACTCAAAACTAACCCTCACGATCTCGATAAAATTGTAAAAGAGTTTATAGTACTTCGAATTTATAATTCTAATCATGCGCGCACACAAACATATTCGTTCAACCTTATCTTTATAACTTTCAGCGTACTAATAATTCGGTATTAATTGGAGGAAAAATAAAACGGAGACCTAAAAGGCAAATAATTTGAGGGGATCACCAAGAAAAGGAGGCTTGAAAATTACACTTGAGGAGCTTATGGAACATAAACTAGATTGGGAGGGTATAATCATCCCGGAATTGAAGGAGATTGTTGGAGAGGAAAATGTTCTCAATCATGTAATAGATCTCTATG
>NZ_JAHPYX010000161.1:0-5962 GCF_019058535.1 Candidatus Borrarchaeum sp. | reverse complement strand
CTCTATGACTTTCGGCCCTCTTCCTGTTGCACTTGTCAAGATCCCAGAACGTAAGACACTTGAAGCCGCATCAATCTCTTCTTGACCCACAAATGGGTTTGCTAAGGGTATTTTTTTGTTTTTTCGAATAGGGTTTCTTCCTTGAGTTGAAGATTTTTTTTTCAATGTTTCTTCACCTAGAAAATTTGTGAATTCAATTGTTCTGAATTAAGAAATCACTTTTAGGGAATATTCCGATTCTTAAATGCTTGGATAATCGCTTCCTCCCGCTACGGCTTGAACTAAGGAAATGGTATCTCCTGGTTTTAAGGATGTTTTTAATCTCTTGAGTTTTCTTATATCTGTGCCATTTAAAGAAAAAATTAGATTGCGTTTTAGTATTCCAGTTGAATCAATCAAAAGATCTTCCATTTCACTTCCAAATTCTTCCACTAAAGCTTCAATCGCATCTTTTACAGTCGGTCCAACTTCTCTTGAGATTTTTTTTTCACCCGCTATTCTCTTAAATGTTGAGTAAAAAACAAATTCAATGACTGGCATCTAAGCACCTATTTTGTAATTTTCGCCTTATCTCGTAGAATCCTAGGGAGAAATTTGTCTTTCTTAGCTTTGATTCTTTCCTTTACTCTTGCCAAATCTATAAGAATGGTTTCAAGATTTGAATCTATTGTATCTTTAGGTTGAAATCCTATCGAAGTCAGTCCTGTATCTTCTGGAGTATAACATTCTTCAATTTCCATTCTTGGATTAGGAACCGTCATTATAGCGATATCCATACCAAGATTCTTACCAGCCTGTTGTATCATTTCTGCAATCTCTCTAACACTCGCACAGTCTACATATGCATTAATGACGTTATATTGACATTCTGCTTTTCTTTCAATTGCATAACTTAACATTTCAACCGCATCATCTAGGGAGATGTATGCTCTTGTTTGTCCTCCTTTTCCATAAACAGTTAAGGGATAATCTACACTAGCTTGAGCGCAAAATCGGTTTAAAAGCGTTCCAAACCAAAAATCGAAATAGAAAGAAGTTGCAAGTTTCTCGTTTTTGCTTATTTCCTCAGTATGTGTACCATGGACAATTCCTATTCTAAAATCTGTTATGCTTAGATTGTAAACAAGTTGACCGAAGCGTAAATTATTCGAATCAAATACTTTTGATAAATGATACCAATCAATTGCATCAATTTCTGGAAACCCGTAAAACCCTGCTGTAGTGAGTTCCATATAGAACTCAGGGATCTCAAGTCCATATAAGGCCATCCCCGTTAACTCAATCAGATGTGCATCTGGTATAACATCTTTGATACTATGAAGCAATGATAGCGTTGAACCAATATTATTCATTTGTGTAGAAATTGAATGTTCGGCGTCTAACATGCTATAAGGCCCACTTGGCTGTGCAGCTAAATGAACTATAGAGTGAGGTTCCGTTTGTATAAATAAATCTAATAATTTTCTTCGATTTCTGAGATCAAATTTTCTATATATAATATTATTTTGACCAAAAACTCTCTCAAACGTGTCTATTCGCTTTTCCATTGAATATGTTGGTATTGCGCTCCATATTCCTATTTCTTGCGACCATAGCTTTTTTGCTTCATTGTCAATGCCAATAATTTTTTCGTCAGGGTACTTAACGGCAAGCCTTAACATTGCAGGCCAACCTACGTACCCATCTGCACCAGTTACAATAATTGTCAAGGAAACTCACCTTAGAGTATAGATATTCTATAATCACTGATTTATTTAAGAATGATGCATTCTAAGTTAATAAATTTAAGAAATGTTATTCAATAAATGCCTCAGAAGATCAAGAAATTAAAGCAATAAAAAAAACAAATATATTAAGTATATTTTTGCAGAATATATTTGTGAAATTACTTCAAAATTGAAGCGAAAAAGAAGATTCACCTTTTGTGAAACCTAAGAACAAAATATGTAAGAATTACTAATATTTTAAGTGAGAAAAACCTTTATAAAAATATAAAAAGAAATATATGCCTCTTATCATGTAAAAGAAATAATAATAAAAGAAATATATTATTCTAGAATGAATTGGCAGTCTAGCGCGCAGCGCTTCTTTTGCACCACGGATTAACATTAGAATTGACTTCTTAAATAGAAAAATTGGACTTATCTGAGTTTCTTTTTCATGTCCAAAGAATATTTGTAGGTCGCCTAATCCGTAAAATTTAGTTTTTTTTATTAACCTAAAGGGATTATTAGTCCAAAAGTGGAATACAATTGCATTTGATCTAAATCCAATTTTGAATCCCTTTTTTAAAAATCGAAGGCATAAATCGGCATCTCCACTAAAAAGATATCTCTCATCAAATCCTCCTAAATTCAGAAAAAGTTCTTTACGTATGGCAAAATTCTTTGTATCAACAAAAGGTCCTTTTGGGGCACCTCTTGTAGTTTCTAATGTAATCCAGAAGCCATTATATAGGGGAATATTGCTAGCTCCTTGAACTGCACTGTACTTTTTTGAAAATATTGGGCACGTTATATTGTTCATCCAATTTTCATCTGCTACACAATCACAATCGGTAAAAACAAGAATATCTGCGGATGATTGTTTAGCTCCAATATTTCGAGCGTAATACGAACCTCTGCTTTTATTTAATAAGCATAGAGTAAGATTTGGATATTTTTTATTCAAGAATTTTAAAAATCTACGCATGCTATCTGTGGAATTATCGTCAACAACAATAATTTCGAATTTCTTGTCTATCTTTTGTTCTTGGATACTTTTTATATTTGGGGCGATCCATCGTTTACAATTCTTAGTCGGAATTATCACAGAAATATCAAACTTTGTTTCTAATGATTTACTATTCAGTAATCACTCCTCCAAAAAAAATATTCAAAAATTATAATTGATCTGACTATTTTTAATCTTTTTGAGCTTGAATAAAGATGAAACAAAAGAAAATTAATAGTTTATTGATCTATAAATCCGATATGCAAATTTCTTTAATTTTCTGGATATTCTTCCACTTTGATTTTTCGGAATCTTATTTGAAAAATAAGTGATTGGAGTTCCAATAGGTTCGACTTGGGTATTTCCAGCAAGTTTGGAATACAAATGAATGCATTTGATCTTTTTAGGATTAAGTCTTAACACTTTTGCCGCTATTATGTCAGTAGCAAGCGAATTTGTTCCCGCTATGATCAAATTTAGTGGAATAATCTTTGAATTATACTTAACAACTCGGCCATCAACGACACAAAGATTAGGAGATATAACACTATTCACATCTGAAATAACTTCGGATAAAACTGGATGATATTGCGATTTTTTCTGAATAGGGATACACCCAAACTGATTCTTAAGAGCACAAGTTAGTGGGGTTAGAGAAGGATCCTGTAATTTTAATTTTGGGACTGAAATGAAATAGTCAGCATTTAATAAAGTCTCAGGAATTTTCACTTCTTGGAGATGATAGCCGTCTATCTTTTTTATTTTATACTCATCTTGACTTAAATTTACTAATTTAACATCTTTTTCTCTTGCTAGATCTTCATAACCCAAAAATTTGAAACTATATTTTGTCCTCATTGCAGTAGCATCTGATTCAACAATTGAAATATCTGAATCATGTCCAATATTGTCTCTAATAAAATCAATCAATGTGGATACAATCTGAGGATCAGTAGTTTCTCCAGTTGAAGAATGCCAATAATAACATAAATTAGGCTTTATGACTATCTTATTTGCTTTATTGATTTTTATGTCTATTAAACCGAGCGCCTGATTTAGTGCGTCACGCAAGTTATCATTTTTTATTTCAACCAGGCTAACTAGATCTCTCTTTGTCAATTTTATCCCTAAAAAAGAACAATTTTATTGAGTTTTATAAACTTAGATCTACAAAAAGATATCTTGAATTAAATTCTTATGTGTATATGCAAAAATAAATTGCGATAGGAGTGTTTTTGCTTATTTGACTAATCATCAATATGAGTGTATGTTTTATGAGAAAGTTAAGAGTAGGTGTCATTGGTGGGGGCTGGATTGGAACTCAACACTTAATAAACTATCAAAAATCTGAAGAAGTTGACATAATATCCTTTGCTGATAAATCACAACCCATTAGAAAACGTATTGAAAGAATATTTGGGATTAAGGAAGTTTATGAAGATTTTTTGGATTTGATTCAAAAATCAAGCATTGATGCTTTATCAATTTGTTTACCTAATTTTTTGCATGAAAAAGCAGCTATACTAGCATCAGAGCAAAATCTTCACACTTTAATCGAAAAACCAATGGGTCGCAATACTAAAGAAGCCGTAAATATTATGAATAGTGCGAAGAAAGCTGGAATAAAGTTTATGGTAGGGTATCATTTCAGATTTTCAAAAAAATACAATGCTGTTAAAGAATTATTAGATAGGAGGGAACTAGGAGAAATCAGAAGTTGTAATGCCCAATATTTTTATGGTGGCCCGTTTTCATCGCCTACGGCAGCACCTGCAGAGTGGAAATTCGATAGAAAATTAGCGGGAGGGGGAGTCCTGATCGACAGTGGGTGTCATATGATTGACCTGTTAAATTGGTTTTTTGGTGAAATGAAATCACTAGAATTCACTCATCTCGACTTCCAGTACTCAGATTCCATAGAAGATTATGCTTTATTAGTGTTAAAATACAACAAATGTATGGCTATACTACAAGTTGCATTTTATCCTTTTGTGTACTCAGATCGTGTTGAAATATATAGTGACGTTAATAGTGTATCATCAGAGGATCTTGAGTATCCTAGAAAGACGAGTCATTACCTAAAGCACTCTTTAAGAAATCTATCTAGACGTTGTATTAGAAAAAAACCAATATCTTTAGATCCTTATTATTTTGAGATAAAACATTTTGTTAGATGTATTTTAGATGATACACCTCCATTGATCTCGTATAACGACGGTTTGAATGTATTAAAAGTAATTGAGAAGGCATATGATTTTAGTAGAACTTCGCAAATAATTAAATAATCATTTTATTCCAATGAAGTTTGTGCAGTTATGAAGTCCTTTTATGCAAATATACTAGGGGCAAAGTTTAGTTAACAATATTGATAATACAGACGTAAAGATGTTGACGTGATTAAATCAATCAAGTAGGCTTTTCAAAAGAGTTCTTGTGAAAGGAATTGAAATTGATTTACTATATAACAAAATCAAGTTTTTAAACCAATCTTATTGGCCCATTTACTTAAAAATTTTAGTAATTTGGCTTTCATGGTAATATAGAGTTTATAATGATATATATCTTCTTCAATTTTTACGAGATTATATCCTGATTTTTCCAATAATCTCTGAGCGATTATGTTATTTTTGTGTGTAGTTGCATATAGAATTCCAATTCTATTTTTCTTTACAATTTTATTCCTTTCCTTTATCAGTTTGGTTCCAATTCCTTTTCCTTGAAATTGCTTTTCTATACATGTAAAGGCAAAATAGTTGTCGCGAATTCCAGAAATCCCAATAATCCTTCCCTTATCTTCTTCAACTACAACAATAATAGCCTTCTCAAGGAGAGTCCAAGGAAGTGTAAATGTTTTTTTTTCCTCATCTAAGGAATCATAAAATGCTTTAAGTTTGTCCAGTTCTTTGCTTAAGTCAAGTACTCTCATACTTTGCCCTTCTAAAAGGAGATTCACTTATGTTAAGGTCATTGTATCTTTTTATATGTTCTTTTAGCGATTTAAGTTGCTTAGAAATACCTTCTTAAGAATATTTAGCATCTTGACAGCCTCTTTTTCAGCAGAGAATTGATTAAAAGCCCATTCTCTTGCTTTTCTTCCCATTTTATTAGCACGTACCTCATCTGTAAGAATATAAATTACTGATTCATATAATTTATTTAAATCTCTCCTAGGAACTATAAATCCTGACTCTCTATCTAAAACTGCTTCTGCAGCACCTCCCGAATCAAATGTAATCACAGGGGTTCCATT
>NZ_JAHPYX010000160.1:0-6879 GCF_019058535.1 Candidatus Borrarchaeum sp. | reverse complement strand
TTTATATACCCCCGCTCTAATGCCTCCAGATATACTTTCCTTGATGCTGGTATCACAATCAACCTTGATTTGACTTTCTTTCCTTTTAAGAATCGAGTTGCGATTTCTAAATCTTCAAGTCGACCATTTGTACAGGTTCCAATGAAACACTGATGTATTTCTAACCCTTCAAACTCGGTCACTGGTTTTACATTGTCAACTCTGTGTGGAAATGCGATCATAGGTTCTAGGCTTGTTGCGTCAAATTCATAGTGATCTATATACTCAGCATTTTCATCACTTGTAAGAGATGGGATACTACCTATACCGCGTTCTGTTTTAAAAAAACGTTCTGTAACTTCATCAACTGCGATTAATCCAGTTTTTCCGCCCATTTCAATCGCCATATTACATAAGGTGAATCGTCCAGGCATATTCATATTGGATACCGTTTCACCCTCGAATTCAATAGCCTTGTAGGTTGCCCCGTCGGCGGTAACTTCCCTTGCGATATCCAAAATCACATCTTTTGGCGTGAGTGGAAATTTAAGATACCCATTTACTGAAATTTTAACAGCTTCAGGAACTTTTAACCAAGTCTTTCCATATGCAAAAATAGCTGCTAAGTCTGTACTTCCCATACCAGTTGCAAATGCGCCGACCGCTCCATGAGTGCAGGTGTGCGAATCTGCGCCAATAACAACATCATAAGGCTTAATATGGTTCTCAATGAGAAGTTGATGACAAATTCCTTCACCTACATCATAAAAATGAACGTTAGTCTTACGAACGAATTCTCTTATGCCCTTATGCACATTAGACATAATTACAGTTGGAGAAGGGGCTACATGATCAAGCACAATAACAATCTTATCAGGATCGAACACATGATCTTTCATTTTGTACATTTCTTCAATAGCCAAAGGTGCTGTGCTATCATGTGCCATCGCAACATTGACATCTACAACAACGATGTCGTTGGCTCTACATTCTTTACCAGATGCTTTCGAAAGAATCTTTTCAGTTAACGTCTTTCCCATTGTAGACACACTCGCCTATTATTGTTGTTACTTATTATTGTTGTTCTTTGTATTCGTTTAGTTTTTTTCAGTATAAGTTTTTTAAACAAATTAAATGTTTTCAAACTAAAGATGAATGTTTTCAAACTTTTTGGTAATTTTTTCAAACTTTCTATCACAACGTTTAAATACATTAAGACACTTTGATGCAAAAAAAGTTTTGTTATAGCATCAAATCCAGATTAGTTTTTAATTCAACTTGGTGATCCTGTGAGTAAACTAGAAGATCAGAATTTCTTTGATTTACAGTTCAAGCCTGATGTCAAGATTTCAGAAGACATTTTAATACTTGACACAACGCTTAGAGAAGGTGAACAAACCCCAAATGTGTTCTTCACACTTGAAGACAAGATTAAGATTGCACAACTTCTAGACGAATTTGGAGTACATATGATTGAAGCAGGGTGTCCTACTGTATCTAAAGGTGTTAAAGAAGCTGTAAAAGCCATTGCGGAACAGGGTTTAAAAGCAGAAGTTCTTGCTCATGTAAGAGCAAAAGTACCAGATATCGAGGAAGCAATTGAATGCAATGTTGATCGTGTAGCTGTATTTATAGCAACTTCAGATATCCATCTTGAATATAAATTGAAAAAAACCAGAGAACAAGTACTAGACATGATTTATAATTCAGTGAACTATGCAAGTAATCATGGATTGAAAGTAAGATTCACACCTGAAGATGCGAGTCGTTCTGATTCACAATTCTTAATTGAAGCATGCGACACAGCTCACGAAGCAGGTGCTGATAGAATTTCAATTGCTGACACAGTAGGCATGTTAACTCCAAGTGGTATGAAAGGATTTGTGAAATTCATGCAACGTCACCTTGGAAAAAGCGTTGGGATAGATGTACATTGTCACAATGACCTTGGTTTAGCTGCCGCAAACGCATTAGCCGGACTTGAGGCTGGCGCTAACTGTGTACATGCTACTGTAAATGGATTAGGAGAACGGACTGGTATTACAGGGCTTGAGGAAATAAGTGTTGCTCTGACTGTCATGTATGGACTTGACCTTGGATTTAAGCTTGATATGCTTCCAAAAATCGCTCGATATGTTGAAAGAGCAAGTGGTGTGGTTATAGGACAACAGGCTGTTGTTATTGGTGATTATGCATTTTCTCATAAAGCAGGTGTACATACTGCGGGAGTTCTTGCGAATCCTAAAACATATGAAGTGTTTGCTCCAGATCTTGTAGGAAGAGGGAGACAACTATTAGTTGATAGATACGCAGGCAAGAAAGCAGTTGAACAGAAGTTGATAGAACTAGGAATTGTTGTTAATGATGAACAACTAAGCAAAATCGTTCAAAAAATCAAAGAAGTAGCAGATAAAAAACGAAATTTCGTAGATGAAGACTTGCTTGAGATTGCAGAAGAAGTCCTAAAAGTAAGTTTCAGGGGGATATCGCCTAGTAAAGTCATGGGGTTGATTTCGTGCAAAATTGATCCTTCATATTATACCAGTTACATAGTGAGACGAATGGCTGCGCTTCCCTTAGACAGGGTCTACGAAACGAGCGGGGAATACGAGATAGTAGCTATAGCACAAACAGATTCGGTTCCTGAACTTAATGATCTCTTGGAAAAGATCCGTGAGATTTCAGGAATTGCTCATACAAATACAAAAATTATCTTAAAACAGTTTGAAACAATGAGTTCAAATAATTCTCACACAAAAAAAGTGGATTAGAATAGATTTTTATCGTTTTACGTAGAAAATCATTTTCCTTTTTCTTCAATATCGCTCTTTAAGTGAGCAAATTTCTTCCAGTGATCTTTTCTTCTAATATAGTGCCTATTGCTGTAAAGATAATATATCAGAATTCCGACACCAATCCAGGCGAGCGTAACATACCAAGCTGTTGGGCTGTAAAAGAAGAGATAAACTGCAAGACCAAGATTTGCACAAATTGCGATGATTGGGACTAGCGGAAAGAGTGGCGTTTTATAGCCATAGTCCAACTGTTTACCAATCTTTCTGCGAATCATAATCACGGAAACATCGACCAGCAAAAAAAGGAGCAGAAACATAATCGATGACGCTGATGCAACATCTTCCAAAGGAATCGATACTGCCATACTGATCATTATAATCCCGCTCATTAAGAGTGCCATATGAGGGGTACGAGTCTTTTTATGAATTGTTGCCAATTTCTTCGGAATGAAATTATCGCGAGCCATCGCAAAACAAACTCGGGTTGATGAGTAGGTTGTTGCGTTGAGCGCTGACATCGTGCTCAAAAGCCCTCCAATTGTCAATAAAAATATACCAGCTGGCATAAACTGCTTAGCTGCTTCAACTAATCCAAGTTCTCCAAACTGTGCTAAGAATTCCCATGTCGTGCCGGTTTCAACTATGAGCGCTCCAATCGAAACATATGCAACTAGACAATAGATGGGAACTACGATCAGGATTGAAACAAAAGTCGCCCTTGGGACGTTTTTTCTGGGATTACGTACTTCTTCTCCTGCCTGTGCAATAATCTCATAACCTTCGAATGCAATAAATGTCAAGCCACATGCTAAAAAAAGGCCGCCCAGGCCATGTGGGAATAAAGGCTGAAAATTGCTAAGACCGAAATCTGGGTGGGTATACATCACATAGAGACCGCTACCAATGAATACGGCTAATATGATTATTTTTGCAATGGTGACAATATTACCAGCGGTTCCTGTCTCTGAAACGCCCTTAAAGTTAATCAACATAAAGATTACTACTATAATGACAGCGAGAATTTTAATTGTCAACTCCAACCCGAAACCAAAAAGAGACACACCCATAATTTCCAATGTCAGCGCAAAATATGCGCCAAATCCAAGAGCGTACAAACTCCCCGCAACTGTATGAGCTAACCAAGACATCCATCCAGATACAAATCCACTTGGTCCTCCTACTCCCTCTTTTACCCAAAGGAATCCACCCCCCGCCTCTGGTATGGCCGATCCCAACTCAGCATAACATAAGGCTGTAAAAGTTGTTATTATTCCGTTCAACAAGAATGCTAACACTAAAGCTGGTCCCGCGACTCCTGCGGCAACACCAGTTAATACAAATATTCCTGCGCCTATCATGCCAGCTACTCCGATCATTGTGAGATCGAGGAGGCTTAACGTTCTTGCTAATTCATATTCCATGTCAAGCAAGATTGGTTCAGCTGTCATAGCAAGTCGCTCACATAAATTGAGAAAAATTGTTTAATAGGTGGTAAATTTGTCTGATCCGATTGAAATTGTGAGGAAATGCTTAGATATAAAAATATTACTTTTATGGATGGTATATTCAATAGCTCCCTTTTGTCGAGGCTGGTTTGTTACCGAAAATCCTTTGATAAATTTAGAGCTTCTCAATTTGAGCAACTCAGAGCTTTTACTGAGTTTTTTAACCTGAATGATTTAGTAAAATAGCATAAAGCGAAAAGTATAAGTTCTTTAAAGAACTAGTAATAATGTAAAAAAGGCGCTCTGGAGGTTTCAGAATTCAACGTTCTCGACCAGTGACAAGAAGTTTTTTAGACGATTTGGAATGGGGCTGTACTATAGGCTTAAATAACATTCTACTCCCAATAAAAGGTTTTCCTGCTGAAGGAGATGCAATTACGCTGGCATTCTTTTTAGCAGAATGTGCAAATGCGAAGATATGGATTTTACACGTCGAAGAGGAAGAGGAAGAGGAAGAAGAACCGCTACTTGAGGATTTATATGATGAGATTAGTGTATATGCAGAAGAGCTAAAAATCACAGTAGATCTTGATACAGTTGAAGGCGATGGAAGCATTGAAGAATTAATTTTAAAGAAATCCGATGAAATTGATGCAGACCTCATTGTGATGGGCGCCCAACGTATAAAACTAACACGAGAACTTTTAGGAACTAGTACTTACGAAGTCGCTAGAAGGGCAGAAGTTCCAGTTTTCATAGTCTTCACACCTTTTGAAGACTGGACGGCATATCGACGCGTAAAAATTCGACGTATCCTAGTTCCATACCGTACACTTGGTGATGATAAGGCTGCTCTTAAATTAACTACAGCTATGGCTTCAAGTGCCTACAGTGTCATATCCCCAAATATTGAAATCCACCTCGCTCATGTTGTCGAACTCCCTGATATCCTTCCATTAAATGCGACATCCCCTGAAATTCAACAAGAGAAAAAAGAGTTTTTAAGGAACGTTGGAGAATTAAGTTGTGTCATTGGCGAACCGCTGATTCCTCGAATCATAATTGGACGGGATTTCAGTAAATCAATCGTAGAACTTACCAAGAAACTAAACTTTGATTTGCTGGTTGTAGGTGCCAAACATCGACCTAGAGGATTTGGAGGCCTTATTGGTACAGATGTGTACAATATTGCAAAGCTAGCATACTGTACAACAGCCGTTATCTTTCGATAGCGTTATTGTATCCAAGTGGGCTTTCTCTAGTGAAATGAAAGCCATCAAACGCTGCTAATTTTAAAAAAAAAGAAAAAAATTAAACACGTACTTTTAGTTGCGTTAACTGAGTCTTCAGGAGTTGTTTTTGCATTGCAACGTAATAGGCCTCTTTATTATTTATACAGCCAGGATCAGGCGCTCTAATATCCCCAAAATAGGCATAGGCGCGGGCTCTACATCCTCCACAGACATATTTGAATTTGCAACTACCGCAGTTATCCTGAAGTTTATCACGATCTCTTAATGTCCAGAGAGTTCTGTTGTTTTCCCATAACTCTTCAAAATTGTCATGCCGAATATTACCCACTGTAATTGGCAAAAACACACAGGGCTCAATATTTCCATTAGGTCGAACTGCACAGTAAAATCTTCCTGCGCCACAACCTCCAACGAACGAACTGAGATTTTGTAATTGTCCCGGTAAATCACAATTGTAGAAGTGAGATGGAATTACGGCAGAGTCTCCATGTTCCTCTTGAATCGCTATTCGAGCAAATTGTGGAGCTGTGGATAGCAACGCCATCGAATCATCAGTTCGAAGCTCATGCCACAAATATCGTATCATTTTTTCCCTTTCAAAAGGATCTAAATCAAGATCCATAATCGTTGTACCTCTTCCAACAGGGACAAAATTGTAATGCATGAACCAATCTATCCCTAGTTCTCGGCATAATCGAACGATCTCAGGAAATTCCTTATAATTTAGGTTAGTAATGGTTGTGGCTACCTCTACAAAGATGTCTCCAGCTTCTACGCAGTTTTTTATTCCTTGAACAGTTTTTTCAAACATCCCTGGTACACCGCGAAACATATCATGGGTTTTTGCACACGCCCCATCTAGACTTATCTGTACATAACCTAAGTTCAATTTCTTGAGTTTTTTCACCATTTCCTTCGTTAATAATGTTCCATTGGTAGCTACAGCTGGAAAGATGCCAAGATCTCTAGCATGTCCTGCAACTTTGAAAAAATCTTTACGGATGAGCGCTTCGCCTCCAGAAAAAGCAATTGACGTGACGCCCGCTTCTGCAAGTTGATCTACACATTTGAATGCTTCTTTTGTGGTGAGTTCGTCCTTTAATGGTTTTCCAGCAGTTGCATAGCAGTGTTTACACTGCAAATTGCATGCATATGTATAATCCCAGACGACCAGAAAAGGTGCAGAAGGGACAAAAGGTTTAGTTACGCCGAACTTTGCAATTCCTGTTACTGTATTGACTAAGCCTCGTCTCCAATAGGGATTCTCAAATTTTTCAACTAATTGTTCTTTTGTCACTCCAAAGGCCTTCGCACTTCGGGCAACGATGCCGTTAAGCAAAGGTGCAAATAGATTGCATATAACACAGGTATCTGCTCTAGAGCGAGTATTTGTCATAAGTTCTAGGG
>NZ_JAHPYX010000159.1:0-2584 GCF_019058535.1 Candidatus Borrarchaeum sp. | reverse complement strand
TCTCCTATTTTCTCTGGAGGGGGCGTTGGAAATATAAATACTAAATCACGAAGTGGTCGATATGGAAACTCCAGAATTCCTTCTTCATTATGAAATGGAGTTCTTTGATTCATTCCTCTTCTTCCTTCCTTCTACAATATAATTTTTGATGGCGGTTCCACACAAGCAAAATCCCATAAGAGTCAAACCTGGAACTTTATTATGCGCCGTAACTGCAGAGAACAAGAGACTATTGGCTGCATATGCAAGCCACCACTTATGACTTCGAGGTATTAAGTATAAAGTCACTATTACTAAAGCTGAAGTTACAAAATCCAATACTTTAAATAACTTATCCATCTTGAATCCTCCTATTCAAGTAAAGCTCTTAGATCCCGAATAATTTTTTCTTTACTCGTTTCGAATTCATCACTCCAAATGATGTAAAATTTATATCCTCTTGCTTCAAAAAACTTCCTTCTATCTTCACTATCATCTGAAGTATTATACCAAGGATTATCATCAGAGTGCCAGAACCTGGAATTATATTCTACAACCACTCTCATAGACTTGTTAATAAAATCGGGAATTTTTCCATCCACTATGTAACTTCCATCTCCTACAAACAAGAAGGATAGTTTATTTTCTTTCATAAACTCAATAACTTTTTGTTCCTCCCTATTAGGAGAAAGTTTCTGTGTTTTTCTAAGTGAGGCTATCATTTTTTCAACGTTTCGTCGATTTTTCATCGGATTATTTAATTTCATTCTCTCGCTTTTTCTTCTTCGTTGTTCAGGATCTTTGTTTGCCTCCAAAATCTTTCCTGTCATTTCTTCTCGTTTATTAGGATCAACCCATCGATCTTTGCTCGCTTTACCTATCTTCTTTCTCGTTTTTTCGCTTCCTTCACTTTTCCAAAATTTTCTTCTACCTCGCCTCAATGACTCCTTTCTCACATTGATATCACTACAAGAATACGAGGCAGTATTGCCAGGAGTCTCGGCTATTTCCACTTTTTTGAGAATAATCTGCATATCCGAATTGCCATTATAGTCATACAATCTAAAGTGGAGATGTCTAAATACAACATAACACAAATTTTCAGCTGTGGGTTGATCCAGAAAGTAATTCAATACATTATGATCAAAATCTTGGAGAACTTCTTTTAACCATTTTTTAACTAAAGTAAAATTTATTACCCAACCCTTAGATGACAACTCATCCGATCGGAAAGTAACCCAAACCGTCCAGCGATGCCCATGCAAATTATCACACTGAGTATTTGTATTTACAAGAAAATGGCAGGCATCAAACGAATCTTGAACTTTAATTTCAAACATCTTCTTTCCTTTTCTTTTTAATTCTATTCTTTTTAAGAAATCGATCAATCTTCTTTTGAGATTCCAGCAACTTGACGCTCATTGTTCCATCAGAATATGCATTCCCATGTTCTTCAGACCACATCCTGTTGGACATTCGAAGTAGTATAGCATTGGATGCGCAAAGACGCTGTAAAGTTTCTAAAACTAATTTATCCTCTTCTCTCATTCTACTTCCTCCACTTCGCAGATACAAGAAAGTTCTCTATATCTTTCTCCAGCGCCCATTCCACAGCCTACAATAAATCCTTCACCTGAATATTCCCATCCAACAATATCTGGATCAGTTGCTCCATATTTACTTCTTAGTAATACTTTATCCACGAGGACAGCTGTACGTATTTGAAGAGGACAGTACCCATATATAATCGTCTCTCCCTCCTCAAGTGTTTTACCTGTTTCTACACAATCATCAATTAAGACAACGGTTCTCCCAGAGATATCTTTCCTTGACAAATCTAATGGAGTCATCAATTTTACTTCTCCTTTCGACTTCATCTCTTCCCCATAAGACTCAAGTCCTATATGACCTATAATCACGTCCAATTCTTCTCTGATACTCGAAAAGCCATTGATGTGATTTAATGCTTTCAATATTTCATACGTCACATAAGCCCCGCCTTTTAGTATAGCTACAAGAGCTAGAGGTGATTTAATACTGTATATTTCCATTGCCATTTTCACAATAGCTTCTCGAACACCCTCATCTTCCAGAATAGGTTTGAGCTTAACATTCATCCTCGATATCCCTTTCTATTCTTTCAACTCTACTTATTCCTCTTTCTTTTACAACTACAAAAGATGCGTCTGCTATTTTTGACAACTCGCCCTCCTGCGTGATTATAATAAACTGCAAGTCTAGTGTTTCGGAAAGATATCGTATCATTTCTTTTACCGATTCAATATTTTGCAATCCATGCAAGCATCTAAAAGGTTCATCAAAAACTAAAGTCGCTCTTGTTCTTTCATATTGAATAGCCCACAAAACTACTCGTAGTGCGAAAGAAACTACGTCCGCCTGACCCCCGCTAAGTTCGTCATCCTTCGGAGAAAATCTTTCGCCATCAATATCAATAAATAAATGAACTTCAGGTTGGTTATGAGAAATTTCACTTTCTATTACAAAAGAATGATTATCACCAAATACAAATCTTAAAGCCTGAGTAACTAAAGTTTCAACTACATCCTCAAATTCTTGCTGAGCTAAGATTCCTACTATATTCATA
>NZ_JAHPYX010000158.1:0-13774 GCF_019058535.1 Candidatus Borrarchaeum sp. | reverse complement strand
TCTTCATTAAAGGGTTCACCATCAACTCGACTGACTTCGAAATCTACGTTGCCTCCCAGAAGTTCAACCACGTTGTAAACAATTTGATACGTATTATCACTAGCTATGTTAAATGCTACATACAAACTGACAGAGGCCATCACTCCTACCACAGTGAGAAAATTACGAGTCTTTCTTCGCCCTAGGTTGCGAAATGCCATCTTAACTAAGCGCTTATCTTTCCAAAGAAGAAACACGAGTATAACAATAATCACGGGAATGACTAATACGATCACATTTGCTCCTAAGATTCCTAGTTGCATAAAATACCCCCTTCATTTAGTATACTCATCTAGAATCACTGATATACCCGGTGAAACCTTTGTAGGCTCTCAGTTCCTCATTGGTAATGGATAGTATTTCATGCACTGTCGGCTTATCTGATGCAATTTGCCCATCAACTATTCGAATGAGTCTATCACAATGTTCTGCAATGTTGGGATCGTGAGTGATAACAATGAATGTCACGCCCATGTTTTTGTTTAAGTCATGCATCAATTCCAAAATCTCATCACCGGTGCGTGTATCGACATCACCTGTAGGTTCATCTGCCAATACAATTGATGGTTTGTTCGCAAGTGCGCGTGCAATGGACACCCGCTGTCGTTGTCCACCGCTGAGTTCATCTGGTCGGTGATGCATTCGATCAGCGAGCCCAACCATTTCTAAAAGTTCTTTAGCCCGTTTCTTTCCTTGTTTTTCTGAAATCCCATTTACCATCATTGGTAATTCCACATTTTCAAACGCACTCAGTACGGGAACAAGATTATAAAATTGAAAGATAAAACCAATCTCCTGCGCTCTCAGTTCAGTTAAGGTTCCATCCGACATTTCTGAAATGTCCTGCCCATTAATGTAGACTTTTCCTGAGGTAGGATTATCTAGACCACCTATCATGTTTAGTAACGTTGATTTCCCACTTCCTGAAGGTCCCATGATAACGATGAATTCTCCCTTTTTCACCTTCATGTTGATTTCTCTCAAAGCGGGAACTGTTATTTCTCCTAAATAATATTCTTTGTTTAAATTGACTGCCTCTACTACTATATCATCCTTTTCAGCCAATTTTATGCCTCCATACATTAAATTCGTTACTTCAGAAAAAAAATTGAAAAAAAATGGGGAAGAATTGTTTGTCAAATTCACTGCAACAATCTAAGCCAAAACAAGCCAAGCGATACCTGCTAATGAAAACCCATAGGCAACAGTCATCAGGATACCTAGAATGCTAGCTAATACAAAGGCAAATGTATTCGACATAATTGAGACTCCAGTGGTAACACCGGTTATTTCTCTGAATGCTAGGATATTATTGATCACGACAAGAATGAAAATAATTCCGCCACCGATCAAGAAGATTGCAGCTGCTCCAATTTCAGCTCCCGCCACTGCAGCATACATTGTAGCTACAACGACAAAGGGTGCAAAGAATAACGGAACAAAAGCAAACGCTGAGCTCCTTAATACTTGCTTTATCTGAAGTTCTTTAACTCCCGCAAATCGCGCAATGATCGCTTGTGATATAACCCATATAAGAAATGTGCCTAAGAAAAATACTACCGACGCTGAAATAGCGATTCCGATTCCAGCAGCCCAATGTGCAGGGGTAATATTTCCTTGAATTTGTGCATTAGAGCCGTACATGAGCCAGAGTGGAATCGTTGCAATTCCCACAATGAAAAGAAATGCGATCTCAATTAGAAAAGGCATTATCGCTGACGGAATAGTTGCTTCTGGGTCATCCTTGACTTCATTGTATACACTTTTGTCAAAAGTTAATGCTCGATATGCTCGTTGATACAAAACTTTAAGATTCTCTGCTACTGTTTGAAGTACTGCTTTGGTTTTTTCTGTTGTTGTCATTTCGCTCATCTTTCAACCTCCATAATTTGTGTGATCGTTATCATTTAATCATATAATACGTTTTAATTTTCTAAAACGTACAAAAAATAAATAGGCGCATTAAGTATTTAAAACTTTCGGGAAAATCAAAACTTAAAAGGAGACTGGGTGCGCGCAACAATAATTAAAGCTTGTATCAAGAATGAAAGAGGAAAATTAGAAAATATTTTAGAATATGATTGTATATTTTTTTCCTTAACTATAGATGCTCTTTTCCGCTTCTTTTGTCTTTGTGGGTATATTCTTGCCACATCCACCACAAGGGCTTGCAATAGCACCCATGGTAGAAGCTATGTCCTTTTGCATGAATTTATAGACCAACATAATTTTTTTGAAGACTTCATTGCGTTCACATTTGTCTTCAACGAAGTCGTTTATAATGTTTTGAAGTTCTTTCAACTGTTTTACAAGGTCATCATCATGAGTAGATTCTTCCATTATAGTTCACCTCTTATCAACTTAGCATAGTTCCCATGTTATCATGATTTCTGTGAGTTTTTCAATGAATTAAAACTGTACTTATGCGATATTCGCATGGTTTCCTTATATTTATTTGTTTTGTGACAAAACTCTTTACCTGATGTCATTTAAATATCGCAAATTCCTCTCTGCGCAAAGGATGATTAATTAAGTGACAATTAGGTTAAAAAAGGCCTGTAATTCTTTTCCGCACGAGAGCATTTAGAGTAACGAAACCACTATTAGTTGTCCATCCGTGACTGAATATATTTTGTTATTCCCTCATCGCCTAATTCTTCGATTTGTTTAGTTGCATATTTTGCAACTTCTTTCCATTTTTTTGAAGGTTTCACAGCGCCATGAATACGAAAGTGGGTTAGGTTAGCAATGGTGACTTCTTCATCTTCAGCAAGTTTCATCAAATACTGTAACGGTATTCCAACGATTACGTTTTTGTGATGTTTTAATATATATACTGCATTCTCATTGTCGATCCAAGGAATGAGTTCAATATCAGGGCGGAGGGCTGCCAAACTATGACAGTAAAGTTCCGTTATTTCGCGACTTTCTGAACAAATAAATAGAGGTTTGCCTGAGGCAATAACTTCTAGTAGTATCTCGAATTTACTTTTCATTTGTTTAATGACCTTTGATAGATTCCTTAATTTTTTAATTTCTTTATTTGAATCAGAAATAAATTGTAAAATCTTGTCTGCATTTTCAGTATAGGATTCAAAAAGAGTATTGCTGATTGCACTATCTTTGATATTTTCATAGTGACTCTTAAAATCTAAAGTTAATCGCTTCAAGCCATGTTCCATGACAAAAACGTCATCATCCTTGTCAATAACACCTGCTGTTATTAAATTCTCTCCTGTATTAACAAGAATTATGCGATAATTACCGAAATCAAGCCTTTGAAGTGAAGTCGTTCCAATTTGCTCTCCAAAATTTGAAATCGCACTTAAGAAGCCCGTCACAATTGCTTCATCAGTCTCTAGACTTCCATATTTTCTTGTGAAAAGACAGACCCCATCTGCTTTAAATATGTACACATTATGAAGCAAAAGTATCCCTTCTAAACAGTAATCTCAAAATAGAAAATTGAAAGAATGAGATATAAATTTTGTAGTAAAAGTATACTGTATTTCTTTTCATTAATGATTATATTCCATTCAACTAGACATAAATCTCAAGTAGGAAAGAAATCCGAAATTTTCTTCTGGACTAGTACATCCTTCAAAAGTTGGCTATTATTTATCCAAACATCGAGATCGATGTGTAACCGAGCTCGCACATGATCTAATGCCTCTTTTAGAGTTTCGAATTTTAGAGGTTTTTGTTTCAAAGCGTTTCTGACGTTTTCTCTGACATTCCACACGCCTACAGGCATAATATAGCCCGGTCGAATTTCTCTAAGTATAATAACACTTGCCTGGCGTCTTTCCTTCTCAAGAAGTTCATTAACTGCCAGTCTAGCTGCGTAATAACATCCACCAATTTTTGCATAAGTGGTACGCCCATGATAACCTTCATGGTCGCTAAACATATGTATATTCTGATCTGCAGGATTCCAAATTGTGCCTGGGTACCACGCTTCCATGGTCTCGTATCTCCAGTTCTCAGGAAGAAATAGAATTTGAAAACAGTTATCAAGATAATTAGATTCATAGACACGAAATTCATTAATAGTTGGATTTCGCTTTACGTCCTTCATAAGTTCCTTTGACAGGATTGAGTCGACCGCCGTTATACTCCATCGAGTTGGCACCAACTTCCTTTGACCTTCCAGACCGAATGATCCAACAGAAAAAGCCTTCTGGATCGATGAGACTCTTACGTCGCTGTTGTAAAGATCAACAACAGCATTTGCCGCCTTAAGATCGGTATCATTATAGGCTTTCTCAAGATGACGTTCAGTTTTAATGTTTCCTTCAACTTCTAAATTGTTAATTAATGCAGAAGGACCCATAGGCTGTACTTCAGAACTTAATGTAAAAGTGGAACTAGGTTTTGTTTTTAAGGACAGATCAATGTCTACAGAACGTCCAGCAAGTCCTAAAAGCCGTGTATCATCTAAAATTCGTCCTCCTTCATCAGGCTTCTTGACATTCACACGATACTTCCCTCGCACCAGCTTGAATCGCATATCAACTATATCTTCTATTGATTTGCCAAACCAAAGTTCTGGCACATCTAAAAGACTGGTGTCACCCTGAATAGGAGGAACAAGTGGACCTGCATATACATAAGGATATCCTATTCTCCCAACAAAGACCCCAGGAGGTGAAGCCCCTTCTAAGACCTCTTGATCATAAAGTGGTTTTATTTTCAGATAGGAACGAATTCTAGCAAGAAGTGGACATCTTATTTTGCCACAAAGCATTTTTCCTCCTTTGCAAATACTGCATCTGCTTGAAGAAGTAGCTGTTACTCGAAAATCAGCTATATTAAGATCAGATGCTATTTCAGCAGTATTAACCACTTCGGATAACCAAGGAACCTTCTTTTGAAACCTTTTAACTATCTTTTGTGGGTTTTGTCGAGGCATAATTTAGCACACCAAATCAGGAATGCCCGTTGTCGAGTCTTTTGTGGATAGTATTTTTCCGTAGAATTATAAAATATTGACATTTAAAAACAGTGAGGTAGTAGCAGTTCTTCTTTTCTCTTCACTCTACCCATATTGAACCACAGTTCTCACAACTCAATTGTACTTTATCTAACGAAATTTTGCGGACTTTTATTGGGCCACCACACTTTGAACATTTAATGTCTGCAGTGGGTACCATCTGGGGTTGAATTACGTCTGCAGGGGGTTCCATCTGGGATTGAATGTAAGTATAAATTCTTTCATCGCCTAGGTCTTTGATGTTTTTATTTGCGTATTTTGCGATATCTTTCCATTTCTTAGTAGTGAGCACCTTGCTATGTATTCGTAGAAAAACTAAATTTATGATTGTAAGATTTTCTTCTTCAGAAAGTTTCATCAAATATTGTATTGGAACTCCTGCAACTATATTATTTCTATCTTGTAAGGAAAAGATAGTATTCTCATCCTCCGTCCAAGGGATAATACTTACTCCAGGTCGAAGTTTTGCTAGAGTGTGTACATATAGCTCAGTATCTTTACGAGATTCGGTACATACAATCAATGGTTTTCCAGTGGCAATCACTTCTAAGATTATATCGAATTTATGTTTCATTTGCATGATGACGCGTGTTAGATTTGTTGTATTGTTGATAGTTTGCTTACGGGAAGTCATCGTCATCACTGGATGCAGAAAGTACCTTGACACGAATATATTTTTTAGTTTTATACTTGATATATGGTTATTTAAATTTAGCTATATTTTAGATATTTTGATAAATAAGAATGGACCTCAAACAACACCGATGCATTTCTTATGCCAAAATATCTTTTTGATTCTCAAGTGTTTGACAAGTTTATTTAGGCGCAAAAAATTTTGTTTTTGTCCTTGAAAAACTATCGGTTGCTTACAGAAAAACAGTTATATTTTCTTATAACTTTCTTTAACATGTTAAATTGAAGTTAAATCAATTTTTATGGGTTTTCTAATGTCGCTAATTCAAGAGATTATTGTAAAGTCAGCTTTGGTAAAGAGTCGGATCTATGATGTTGATTATGTGATCAATCCTTACATTGGGTGCACTCACGGTTGTAAGTACTGTTATGCTCGGTTTATGAAACGATATACGAAGCATAAAGAGCCTTGGGGCGAATTTGTAGATATAAAAACCAATATTGCGAATCTTCTTTCTGGGGAACTCGCCCGTAAAAAAGGAAAAGGGCTTATATTGTTGAGTAGTGTGACAGATCCCTATCAGCCCGTTGAGGAAAAATATGAACTCACAAGAAAATGTCTACAACGTTTATTGAGATATGATCGAACAATTTCAATTTTAACAAAATCTGCATTAGTTACACGAGATATCGATCTCTTAAGTCAATTTAGTGAGTGCGAAGTAGGTTTCACGATTACCACTTATAATGATAAGATAAGAGAGGTTTTTGAGCCAGAAGCATCACCAATAGAACAAAGAATTTCTACATTACGGAAACTACACGATCAAGGCATTGCAACTTATGTTTTTCTGGGTCCAATTATTCCAGTTCTAACCGAACAATCATTAAGTCAATTATTAGATGTATTTAGCGAGGGGGTCATCGATCGTCTCTCGATCGATAAACTCAATATAAAGGCAGGAAACTGGCCTCTTATCAGAGATACCTTAAGAGAAAATTTTCCGGAGAAATTAAGCCAGGTGAGCGATTTACTCTTTGATAAGCAAAAAAACAATAATTATTTCACAAATATTAAGAAAACGCTTCTTAGATTTCAATCAGATTTTAATATCCCGTGTGAGTTCTGTTTCTGAAAAATATAAGATCACTTTTAATTAATTTAAAATAAAACGTCCTTTAAAATACATACAAAAAAAGGTATATATATAGGATAGTTTATTCTCGTATTCCCCACCTTTTTACAGGTAGCATTCTTTGGTAGTATAAGATGATAGTTGGAATTGGATCGCTAGCACTGGATACGACCACAACGCCATTCGATACAGTTCAAGAGGTGTTAGGTGGAGCTATAGTGAATTTTTCTCTCGCTTCTAGTCTTTTTGAGGAGACAGGGATTGTTGGAGTTATTGGGACAGATTTCCCAAAGGATTATTATGATATTTTAGACGAGCGTTTAGATCTTCGCGGTTTGAAAATAGAGGAAGGTAAGACGTTTCGGTTTGAATCGACCTATGATTACAGTCTTTGCAAACGTTATAATACAAAAACACACCTTGGAGTTATGGAAGATTTCACCCCCTCACTACCAGAAGCATATAAGGACGCTGAGTTTGTCTATTTAGGAACAAATGAACCCACTCAGAATTTAGAATTGTTGAAGAAAATAAAATCGCCGAGACTTACAGCCTGTGATACCATTGAGTTATGGATTGAAACCATGAAGGATGAAACCCTCGAAGTGATGTCTAAAGTTGATGTTGTTATTTTGAATGATGAAGAAACAAGATTGTTGTGTGGCACTCCTAATCTGTTAAAGGGCGGTAAAACCCTTTTGGAATGGGGAACAAACACAAAACATGTTATTATTAAAAAAGGAGAACATGGGGCATTACTGGTATCAAAAGATGGAATATTTCCCTCATCAGGTTATCCCTTAGAGGAGATTGTAGATCCAACAGGAGCCGGCGACGCTTTTGCTGGAGGCTTTTTAGGACATATTGCACGGAGTACTAAGAACGAAAAAAGTATTTCTATTAATAAGATAAAAGAGGCGATGGCGTACGGACATATAATTGGCAGTTTTGTAGTGGAAGAATTCAGTGTAAAGAAATTATTAGATCTTACTCTGGAGGAAATAGAGCAGCGATATAGCGCGTATAAAGAAATGTGTATGTTTTAAGCAGCAACAGTTTTGGTATATATGAAATATGCGACTAAGAAAACTAAAGATTAAATAAAAAGAAGAAGGGAATTTTTAGTTATCCTCTTCCTTCTCAGACTCTATAAAACTACCGTCTAACATTTCTGCCACGAAATCATGGAATCCAACTCTTTTACGATTTCTCTTTGTGCTGTTTTTTTTAGCCAAGTTTAAGAGCCTCCTTTAGATGTGGAAAGACTAGACAAAAGTCTCTAAAATTTCTTACAGCGGTTTTGTTTACCAGCGTCATCAGAGGTTTTGAACGCTCCTCGCTTACCAAAAATCCAAAGAATGCGTAAGATGATGATACATGATCCATCTCTTATTATTTCACAATCTAAATGAATCTCCAAATTGTTGGAGTTCATGTACCCTCCGACAGATCATATATAACACCAGTTGATTGTTGAGTCTGAATATATAATAAACATACTCAGTTAAAAATTCACAGCTTTACGTACATAAAAGCTAAAAGTGGATTTATAAAAGATGAAAATAAAACTCATTGCGCATATCCTATTTGCACCTAATAAAACGTTGAGTATATACTTTAAGATGTTAAAAATGTAGAAGAAAAACGTTTAAATAACTAAGACGAGTTGCTGTGGCAAAGTAATGATTCTTACTTGATGGACGTGATAGTGATAAGAAAAAGAATTCTCTTTGTAATATGTATTCTTCTTCTTGTTCCATTAGTAATTCCAGAGCCGACTTTAGCAACCTCAGATTCGTTTTATTATTATGAAAATCTTCAAGTAAATCTCTATAGAGACTCAATAAGAATTTCTGCATCCTTTGATAGTAATAGATTGGCAATTTCTGGTTTTGATCCTCAAATAACGTCACTTTATAAAATGCGTGATTTGCATATTTACTTCTCAACTAATCAAGGTGGAAAAGAGGGTGGTGAAGGACTAGGTCCAACATTAGGTTTATGGAGTGAAGTTGCTTATTCATCAATAGAAGATGATGAGGCAAAAGACAGGGCACGAATAATTAACTACTTAATTGAGCAACAATTTGGTGTGGAAGTAGAAATTCATGGAAATACAAAACAATCAGGTGGAACACTGATATTTTCCTCTTTTAATGTAACCAACGTTGACTATTCTGCCGTTCTAAAAACGTTTCAAGAGATTCTTCCAGACACGTCTTTTGGAGCACTATTTACAGAAGAAATGATCCAAACAGCTCGTTTTTCTCAAATACATCTTTTCTTACGACCTAAATCTGATGCGTCTCCTTATTTTCAATCATTTATAGAAATTACATCGTTATTAGATTCCAAAGCGATACCAGTCATTGAGGGGAAACATTTATTCGATTTAGGAGAAGTAATGCAACTAGATGATCAGATTTACAGATATGAACAGTCGGACAAATCAACCATCTCTATTTTCTTTCCAGGTAAAATAGTTGAAGATGAAATTCTTCCAAAATATCCAGGTACGAAAACTGAAAACATCTATAGTTTTTCTTTTCCTGAAAAAATTAAATCAATCTCGTATCTAAAAGCTAATTATACAATGAAGAAGTTTCCAATTCTCAGAGCAACAAAGACTGTCAATCAATATTTGGTAGAATCTAGTGACCAAATTATTGTGGAAACAGTGATAGAAAATGTTGGGATAGATACAGCTTATGATGTCGAAATTGACATCAAGATTCCAGAGGGAGTAAAACTTCATTCTAATTTTACATCAGAGCAATCTTGGAAGAAAATATTGCCTGGAGACAATGTTACATATTCTTATATTCTTAAACTTTCAAAACAAAGAATAGATACTCTAATAAAACCAGATCAAATTACTTATGCAAGCACAAATAAAAGCAACGATCAGACAGAAGAAAGGATATATTCAAATGAAATTTTAGTCTCAACAAGAGAAAATGCGTCCTTGCTTGTTATAACAAAAGAAAGTGAGGCATCGATCATCAGTAACACTACGACAACAATAAGACTGAATGTAAAGAATGTTGGAAACACCGAAATTAAAGATATTGAAATTTCTGAAGATTTATGGTATGGTACTATCGTAAGAACTCCCGAGAATTCAACTACTAGTGGAACTATTTTAAGAACTACACTCCCGAAGCTTACTCCTGGAGAATCTGCTACCATTGAATATGTTGTAGCTATAAAAAATGATGCTGTATCCTTTACTACAATATCTTATGGAGATATATCACTTAAGTCAAATGAAATTTCACTTAAGTTCGATCAGACATTTGCAAACGAGTTAACATGGACGTACCATCTTGAAATTGAGAAAAACGCTTTTCCTTCTACAGTTATGCCAGGACAAACAATATTCATAAATGTCACAATTTACAATTCAGGCATAGAACCAACGCCAACCTTCAATGTTATTGATCGAATTCCAAGTATAATTGGTTCAAAGGACTTGAAATGGGAGAAATTACAATTAGGACCTAGAGAAAGTCTAACACTTAGTTATAAGCTAGAAATACCTTTTAAATACCATGTTGAAGGTTATGATCTACCACCAGTTGAAGTATACAGTAGTAATTACAATGAAATTTATGGAACTTCAAACGTGCTTCACTTAAATCAAAACGTACTTATTCATTCTTGGGTTCTCGCAGGAACTACTATTGCATTTACTGTTGTTCTTGTTGAATTAATTTACATAAGAAAGAAGTATGTTCTCGTTAAAATATAGTTCTTGTCTTAAGCGTCTTCAAAATCACTGATAACGTACTAGCTATATCAGGTTTTCATATAAAATTGATAAAGTTTCGCAAAACAATTTTAGTAACAAATGAAATACATTAATAAGAAGGTGTATATATCTCCTTGGTTAGTACGTCTTTCTCTTTAGGTGAGACCTTCATATTTTGAAAAATATAGCTATGGGGATTCTTATGCCAATTTATGAGACAACAGTAACACTGAAAGGAAAACTAAATGAAGAACTAGATCTCGAAAAGCATACTAAACAGTTAATTAACATTTTAAACAAAGTTCCTGAACTTGAAAACATCTCCACTAAGAATCGGAAATCTTACTACGGCAATTGGACTGAAATTAATGGTAATATCGATATGTTCGGCTCTCTTTCAGGTATATTAAAGAAAATTGAAGAGGGAGCACCTTATAATCTTATAATAAGAACTTCTCGAAATCTTGATGCTGGTAGTTTTGAAGAAGCACAAACAACTGCTTATGAGTGGCTAAAAGAAATAGGGAAACTGCTTGAGAAAGATATGAATTTGAAGATTTCTATTTGATCACCTTTATCTTCCCTGTATCTGTCATTCATTCAAATCTTCGAAAGCGTAGGACCTCTCGGATTTTATAAGTTACTTTTTAGTGACTAACAATACTCTTGAGATAGATCTATTTTCACAAAAGAGTCTTTTAATTAAAAAGCGTTGATATCTATTATTTTTCAGTCCAAAAGCGAATTATTTCCGTTTTTACATCGAAATCTATAATCTTTTTAGTCGTTAAATCAAAAATAATTTGTGAAAATGCATGAGGATATAAATTTGATTTATCCACAAGAGCGTCATATTTTATTTCTTGTGGATTTTGGTCAACTAGGATTTCGCAGACTCTATAATAATATTCATTGACCCCTCGAATTATTCCCACATCGTCTAATCTTTCCATGATTTCATTATGCGAAATTAACTTGGGTTCTGGTTGCTCATTTAACACTGACCCTGTTTCGGAACCAGTCTGATCGGTTGAGACCACTGAACTTGAACTCGATTTTTCTGAAGTATCTATAATTATTACTGCGTTATCGTCCTCTTGATCGAGTGAATTTAATTCTTTTGCATTCGAACGTGCAGTTTCTAAGGTATCGATAGATATTGACCCAGAAGGTGTATTGTCTGACTCAACCATTTCAATTTCTGCAAGATCAAGATCGCTTTTGTAGTCCTTTTCTGCTAAAATATCATTTAATTTCTTATCAATTTTGTGAACCCAATCTTTAAGTGTCTTAGAATCATTCTTTAATTTAGTAATTTCACCCAAATATTTTGCAAGTTCATCATAAAAGAATTCACCATCTTCTTTCATAGTCATTTTAACTTGGTCTAATTTTTCTTTTAAGGGTGATATCATTATTACTTCTGAATATTCTTCCTCTAGTGATTCTAGCTTTACTTTTTCCAATTTTTTCTTTAGTTCTTCTTTAATTTCTCTTCCAAGATGTTTTCGTGCATTTTTGATTAAATCATTAAACGATTTTATTGAAACTTTCATTGTCTTAGATATCTTATCTTCTTTAAGCGCGGCTAATTCTTCAATTGAATTAATATTTAATTTTACTAGTTTTTTAGCGGTTTTTTGACCAATTCCGCGTACTTTCATAAGTTCCTTGCATATTTCTGCATGATCTACCTCTATTAATCCTTTTTCTGGGAGATCCGATATTAATTTTTCCTTTTCTAAATCTGACACCGATTCTTCTACAAAACTTCCTCTTTTGATTTTCTCTAGGACTGGATTAATTACATCTTCTAATTCCGTTTTTGCACGTTTATTTGGCGACTGGGCTTCTTCTCCTTCTCCTTCCATAGATTACATCCTCGATCCATATTTATATCATAGGTGTTATGAAAATCTATCTTAAGCAATACGTCGCAAAACTTGCTAATTAATCTTTTCAAGAAGTATTCATAATACTATAAATCATCAAAAATAGACCTGTTTCAATACGCAAAGTCAAATGTTTTATTCAAACTAAATCTGCAACCCATTCATTTAAAAGTGACTATATAGTTGCGTAGATCAATTTTCCATCCTCATCATCGAAGGTGATGAACCTCTCGGGTTATCTTTCATATACAAGATTCTACTTGAAATATTTTGAAAACCTTATTTTCAGGCAGAATTGATGACAGAATTTTACTAGAATAATTATTTTTCACTTCTCTCTTTTATTGCTCTGTTAAACTCAATAAAGCCGAGTGGAGCCTCATTTGACGGTTTCGCAAGAAATGGCACCAAAATGCCAGTAAACTTTTCACCTTGTATCAATTTTGTAGATTCTTCCCCGACGGGTTCTAGAATAAAATAATGCTCGCCTGCAAATAGGAATCTAGCCCACATTTTGCTCTTCCAACGAAATTCTTCATTGGGATTTGCTTTGACCACTACTGGATTAAAGGTCATGATATCTCTGTTTGGTACTTGTATAGTGACTTCAAGTGTAGAACCAACGGCCAGTTCACCTTCAATCTTGCGCACAAATGGGTTCCATTCTGGATACGATGCAAAATCAACGAGAATCTCCCATACTTTTGCGGGTTTTGCCTTTATTTCTATTTCAGAAAAGATTTCCCTCATTTATTTTGTATCTCCTTTTTTCAGTTAGTTTTTGAAGGATTTTAACTTATGCGGCGGGAAGTCCCCATCCGAAAGGGTGGGGAGGATGTCACTATCATTCTCTTACTTTTTAGAAAATCAGTTGCTTATTTACACTTCTATTGTAGAAATAGGGCACAACGAGGTAACTTTTACATAGCGCTTGCGTCAAGTGCTGTAGTTCCATTTTAATATCTTTAGAAGTCCGTTTTCCAAAACATTTACGATTGCACTAATCCGGAAAGGAATTGTTCTACTGTCATAACATTTGCACAAGATGTCAAATCTATGGCTAAATTTGTAATTTCGGGAACATTCAAATGTGTCTGTTCTAAGATAGCTCTTTTGGAGAAGACTTCAGAAGTGGGACCATCTGCAATAATTTTTCCTTCATGCATGATGATTGTTCGTTTTGCGTGTTCGGCGACCAGTCGCATATTATGAGTTATAACAATAATCGTACGCCCTTTTTCATTAAGTCTATCGAGCAATTCCATGATTTCCTTAGATTGAAGAAAATCTTGGCCAGTAGTCGGTTCGTCGACTATCACTACTTTTGGCT
>NZ_JAHPYX010000157.1:0-24726 GCF_019058535.1 Candidatus Borrarchaeum sp. | reverse complement strand
GTTTACATCCCTGAAGATGTTTTCAGTTAATTTTACTGCATTTGCTGTTCTAGGATTACTTACTTTTACAACTTTGACACCCATTGCAGCTTTGTATAAGGCTGCAGCGATATTACTACTGTTTTCGTTAATACCACCGACTATTCGAGGGATAGTTTTTAAACATTCGAAAATTTTGCCAGGATCCGCACGTTCGGGACAACTTACGATCCCCAAATCTTTCCCTAACACAAGATTTGTTTTTTCTTCAATAAATGGTGCAATTATTTCTTCTACAATGCCAGGCGCAATAGTGCTTTCAACAATGACCAGTGATCCTTTCTTGAGTCCTTTTACAAGATCTCGACATACAGCCATGAGATCAGAATAATTTGGGTTTTTATTGTTATCGACAGGAGTAGGTACACATATTATAATGGCATCTGCTTCATTTATCGCGCTAGGTACATCTGTAGATGCAATGAAGTTTCCTGAGGATATAGAGTCCTTTAAAATTTCCTCAATGCCCGTTTCATCTATATAGGTAATGCCTTTATTAATATTCTCAACAACTTCTTCAGAAATATCTGCACCTATTACTTTTGCTCCTGCCTGAGCAAAAACTAGTGCGGTAGGTAAGCCAATTCTCCCAATTCCAATTACACAAACTTTGATTTTACCATCTTTGAGTTTATCAGCAATTTCAGTTTCTTTAAGGCTTAAAAAGTCCATAAAGGTCACCATAGATATTGAAATATATCTCCCAATTACATCTTAAGGGTAGCCACATTTTACTCTTTCGTGGTACACAAAGAAGATTCTATTTTCGTAAAGGTATTTATGTATTCAACCTAACAGGGCCTTTCTTATTTATAATTAGCCTAATTCATGGCCTTTATATAATATTTGAAATATTAAAGGGCTGGAGTGCTTTTTGGAACAGGATTCAGTAGCCTAGTAGCTATACTTATCCTTTCAAGTTTTCAATTGGTTCTTTTTAGATTCTTATCTAACATGATAAAAATGATTGAAACAAAAACACCTGAGGACTAATTAGAGACCTGAAATTATGACAGAAAGATCATTTTTATTTAAGAACTCACATTTGTTGACTAACTTTCAGGACAATTTTTTCATTCAAACTTTTTTGAACAAGAGCGTCTATATCTATCATAGCTTCGATCTCTAAAATCTTCTCAAGACGTCCTCTCGTTACAGGTTTTTTTGGAGGTAAAGTACAAGGAGCCGATTGGCGAGCAGCAATATCATAGGTACCAATTTCCTTAGCTTTATCTACTACCTCTTGTTTATCCCATGCAATTAATGGTCGAAATATAACACAACTTTTGATTGCCTGATGAAGGATTACCAAATTATCTAACGTTTGACTGGCCTGTTCACCTATTATCTCACCTGTTGCGATCGCACACCCACCTTCAATCCTTGCGATCTTTTCTGCAATTCGGTACATCATTCTTTTACAGAAAATGCATGTATATTTTGCAGAAGTCTTCAAGGAGTTTTTCAAAAAAATATTCATAGTAAAACCTTGAGGGACTATGTACAGTTTTGCTTCTTTGTCTGGAATGATGAATTCGGTTAGTTTTCTTGCAATGCCAATAGTATTCTGTCTTGTTGATTCCCCAGTATATGGACTATTATCAAGATACAGAAAAATTGGTGTAAATCCTTTTTTAATTAGTGTATAGCACGCTACTGGGCTATCCAGTCCACCAGAAAGCAAACAGATAACATTCTTTGCATTAAACAGGTCAATATCTAGTTCTGTCAAGGAATTCTCCTCTTGGCTTAATAAGCATCTCTCCGTGTCTTTCTAAAACAATGCTGAGTTTTAATATCATTCTTACTGAGATATATACCAAAGAGAAAATTGTAATAATAAATAAAGTGATAGAGACTCCTGTCATCTCCCATCATACTTAAAAACACTTCGTGAGTTTTAAGGCTAAAGATTAGATTATAACTCTTGTTTCAGCAAAATAATAATGTTTTGATAGATCACTTATATCCTTAAAGACGTTGTATTTTCAAGGCGGATATTTTCATGCGAAAGTACTTAAAAAGATTAACGCTTCTTATTGGTGGATTAGTTCTTTTTATAATAAGTTTTTGGTATATTGGCCTTTCTGAAGTCTTTAGTGAACTTTTAAAGGCAGATCCTCTTCTCTTATTTATTGCATATGTACTATTCTTCATTATGATGGGGATTCGAACCATTAGATGGAAAATGCTTCTAAGACATCTAAATATTTCGGTCGGATACAAAGAGGTACTTGGAACGTTATTAAGTTCCTACTATGTACATGCCGTCTCCCCTAGGGCACTTGGAGAGATGTATAGAGCATATATGATTTCTAAAATTGATCTAAATGTATCCAAAACCTCCTCTCTTGGAAACACTTTTGCAACAGTAGTAATAGAAAAAGTTTTTGATGTCCTTCTTGTCATTGTAACAGGAGTAATTGGACTTATTTGGTTGCTTCTTTATTCAACAGGCGATCTTACGACTATCATCCTCTTTTTTGGCTTAGCTATTCTTATTGCGTGTTTGATAATTGGCGCATGTTTTAATAAAGGCATTTTCTTGAAAATCTCGAATTTTTTACAGGCCATCCTGGGTATTTGGCCAAAAAAACTAGGAAGAGAAAGATTGCAGCACTTTGTTCAAGTCAATTTAGACAGGTTTTCTACGTCACTTGAGGTTTTAAGAGGTGACAGAACAATTTTGATTAGGACGATCTTAATCTCTACTGTCATTTGGCTGATTGAAGTATTAAAATTAAGCTTTATCTTTTTAGCTCTTGAAATCCCTCTTTCTTATTTTGAAACTGGGTATATTTATTCAATTTCTGCGATTATAGGCTTTGTTAGTATGATACCTGGGGGCATAGGGTCTCAAGAAATAGCATTTATATTACTTTGTAGTCTAAGAGGAGTTTCAACAGAATCATCAGGCGCTGCAGTTTTACTATATCGCTCAATTTTTCTCATTGGTAATGTTATAGTTGGTGGAATAGCCTTCTTTTTAATTGGCTCAAGAGTGCCAATAAAATCTACGATAGAAAGCAAATTCGATGAAAACGCAACTGAATCAAACCAAACTATTAAACCTTAACTATGTACGCTTCCTCTCTTAGAATGGTATAGATGGTATAATCTTAAACTGTATTAGTATTTGTGGAATGTTCACTGTTATTTTTCTGCTAACAATGGCCATAGTCTTCCTTTTAAAAAAAGATCGTTTTAAATGACTTAATCCAAATTATCCCAAGGATTTTTCGGCGATAAAGTTAAAAACGCTGTTTGGATTGAATTCCCAAATACTTAACAGGATTATAGTTATCTAGAATTTAGAAACGCCGAAATATAAGACGATCTCTCCAACTAAAGAGGGATAAGATACTAAGATCTTAAAAATCTGTTATGTCATGTGGAGTTGGTGAACACTTTGCTATTTATCCTAATTTATATCATGATTATAATAGCAGTGTTTTTGGTCGTTTTAATCCCAAAATCAAGAAAGACATGGGGGTATTTTCTCTTTTGGATAATTATTTTTCTGATAGTCGTTTTCCCGAATTTATTTCAAAGTATTTTACGTCTATTATACTTAGAAGGTTTGCTGAGGCTAAATTTAGCAACAGAGACTATTTTGTTCTTAGTAATAATGTTTCTTCTCTTCATATATATCGCAAGTATTAATACTCAAGTTACACAATTAAGAAAAGGAATTTTATCTCTTTTAAGGAAAGAAACAGTTTCAAAAAAGATTTCAATTATTATGCCTGCATATAACGAAGCTGAAAACCTTGAAGATCTCATACCTGTCTTAGCAAAGAATGCCCCGCAACAATATGAATTTGTTTTGGTTGATGATGGAAGTATTGATAATACGAGTGAAATCTGTGAGAAATTTGCTAATATGTATGACTGTGTCAAATTCATTCGTCATCCTGAAAATCGTGGAAAAACCAAAGCTTTTGAAACTGGTGTCTTTAATTCGGAAGGTGATATTTTAGTTCTTTTAGAAACAGATTGGCAATATGAGCCAAACGATATTGAACCTCTTGTAACACCGATTGAGAAGGGATATGATATTGTAAATGGTTGGAGGATTTTAAGGGCTGATAAACTATATCGTATTATTATGTCAAAAACCTATAACTTACTTCAAAGACAAATGCTCAACACACCATTTCGAGATCATAACTCAGGGTTTAAAGCGTTCAAACGTGAGACTATAGAATCACTGTTCAAACTCTTACCTAATTTGGAATTGATTGGGCCTCATCGATTTCTCCTCGCAATTGCAAATATTAATAACTATAGAATAACAGAAGTACCAATTCATCATTATCCTCGAAAAAAGGGTAAGTCGTACATAAGAGTTGATAAGACCCCATTTATAGTGATTCGTGATATGTTAAAATTACGTTTTTTGCTGAGTTATAAAAGAAAAAAACTACAGATAAGAACTTGAATTCTTAAAGCGGAAGAGGAAAAGCATTGACTACTTCACAGAAGCAACCGGCTTCTCAATCCAACCTAAAACGCTTAGAATTCTTGCTGGGTAACTTAAAGCAATATTTAATATCACACAAATCATCATTTTTATTATATTGTACTTTAGGTTTGATTTTTGCATTCGCAATTTACATCAGAATTAATGGACTTGGTTATTATCAGAGAGCGTCTGATAGTTTTATGCTCTATACCTTTTCAAACGAAATTTTTAACGGCCAAAATCCATATCTTAGAATTTTATCATCAGACATGATTAGAAATCGTAAATATCCCACTTATCCTCCACTTTACTACTACTTAGGTGTAATACCTTTATACTTTGGATATTCTAGTTATCCAGCATGGATTGTATTCACAAAACTTGTCTTTTTGATACCCACAGATTTTGGCATTGCAGTCCTGATATTTATTATTTTGAAAAATCGGACAGATATTAACCCATGGTATAGCGTTTTTTCTGTTTTTGTCTGGTTTTTCAATAGACCGAATCTTTCTATATATTTTTATGCTCTAATTGATTCTTTTACTATCTTTTTTGTCCTTTTGAGTCTATATTTCTTTACTTACCGACCTAATTTCTCCTATTTTTTGCTTGGAGTTGCAATAGCTATTAAACTCTTCCCTATTTTTTTGCTCCCACTCTATTTAATTACACACCGCAAAAAAAACATTTACACTTTGTTGGCGTATTTGTTCTATGCATTAATATGTGTCATTCTTGTTTCATTACCCTATTTGATTTGGAATATAGAGGCATATTATAGATCTTTATTATTTTCAGCAACAAGAGCTGAATCTAGATTCTCAACAGCTACTTTAACGATGGCACCGTGGATCGAAAAATACACTTTTTTAAGTCGACTTCCCATGTTGTTTGCATACTTTTTAGTTTATTACATTCATTGGAAGAAACAATTTGATATTTATCTATTCTCAGCAATAAGTTTTTTGATCTGGCCTCTAATAAATCCAGTTGTATTCAATCAATATTTTGTGTGGTTCGTCCCTTTTGCTTTAATCTCGTTTGGAATTCATCTCGACATGATTATATCTAAGCACTCTTGAGAAACATTCTCCGGCTAAAAATTTCCACAAAAGTATTATTATTAATTGGAATTATTCTATTTCGTTAGTACTTATTTTAGCATTTATAGAGTTTAGTTTAGACTATCAGCGTTTCATAGAAACACATACAAATGCTTATATGCAAAATATAATTGTGAATTCAATTCCTTTTTGCATGAAGACGTCTAACTACTGTTGGAACTATGCATATAAGAATTAAAACAATTGGGAATAGTATTGTAAGTGGAGAAATAAAGAAAAGACGACTATCTATTCCTCCACCATTTAGTAAATACATAAGGTTATGCAAAAGAGGATTTTCTATTCCTTGATCTACATGATAATCTGCTAGTACCCCCATAGCATTCGCAAAGATACTGTAGCCCATGAGAATGAAAAAGAGTACAAAAAACCGTCTTTGGTCTTTATATTTTTCGATTACCTGAAATAATGGCAATGTAAAAACGGGGATTACATTTAGTAAATATCGAGGTCCATAGCATGCTCCTCCATGCCAATGAATAAACACAGAATAAAACAAATTGATAATTATAAATGACGAGAGAAAGAGAACTGTTTCTGGTTTATATTTTTTATAAAGAGAGAAAAATCCAAAGGGGGACAGTAATAAAATCGGAGAAAGATAGAATAAGCCACGATAAGGGCTAAATAGTAGCCCATAGAGGCCAATATGAACTGGATTTGAAAAGGTACTTATGCCCTGCATATTTCCTTCGGACGTATGAGAAATATAAGGGGTAATAAAAGGACTTTCAAAGCAAACATAATGATATATGCCCAAAATCATAAGAAAGAGGGCTACTGGAACACTAAAATAGATTATTTCTTTTTTAGTATTGTAGAATATAAAATAAAATAAAAATGGAACTAAGAGAAGGAGGTTTGGATATTCTACAAGAAATGAATAGCCCATAGCAACTCCTGAAAGAAAAATGAATGTTTTTTTGTTTTCTTGAATGAATAAGCGTGCACAATATATCGAAAGTAAAATTAGAAACGCAGAAAATCCATGTGCAAAGAAGGTTTTTGAATATACCCATGTAATTGTGCCAAAGGCATAAGTGAGTGCCGTGAGGAGCTTCGAAGTCTTGTTACCGCCTAGAAATCCTGATATTTCATATACTAAAATAACCGATAGAGCTGAAACGATAGCAATAAGAGAAATGAGCAGATATCGAATCCGCCACCACTCAATTAGAAATTTTGCAGTGAAATAAATAGGTACTCCTACAAATGAAAGACCAGGAGGCTTGTCCGAATAATAATGTCCGTTATAATAACTGACATCACGCCAATCCTTAACATAGCCGTCGATAACGAATGTCTGTTCTTCTACTATCGCTTGTATTAGCGAATGTCGACTCCACTCGTTTGCTGAATGAAAACCACTGATGAAATACAAATATATTCCCAACACTACAATGAAGAGTTTAACACGTGTGGAATTAAGCCTTTTAAGAATTTGTTTTGCAAAGACAAGTCGCTTATTCCACTTACCCATACGCTCACCAATTCTGAACGTACTTGATAGCATAGCAGTCTTTTTTTATATTTTGTAAACCTTCAAAATAGTTGCTAACCTTTCGAAGGATTTAGATCAAAAAGTTCTTTGATCTTTATTCTACGTTAATAAATCAACTAATAAACTGCCAGTTATGAAAGGGATGGTTAAATTGACCTCTGAACATGTTTCATTTGAATTGTATTGATAAATTACTTACGGAAATATATGATATAGAAGGAAACCAAGTATTTAGAATTGTATGAATATCCAGATAGTTAATTATCGTTGGAACTATACTTATAAGAATTACAATAATCAGGAACAATATCGTAAGTGGTGACACAACAAAATAAAGAAGGCCGTAAAGGAATAACCCATAGAATGCGAAATATATATATGAAAATCACGGCCGAACGGATATCTAACATAACGGAGTTTAAATGGAGTTCATCAAGAAGGTAGAAATTGAGAAGTATAAGAAAATGCACGATCATAATTGCTTCGTTTTCTTCTGTTTTATGCTTCATACCCACTGCAACAATACTTTAACTTAAATGATGAGGTTGCCATTATTGGACAAAAGAATGATCCTTCTTCAGACGAGAACTAAAAAAAGCTGTATAAGATGTGGAAAGTGTTGCCAAATTGGATTGATATTGACTCATAAAGATGTCAGACATATCGCTGAGTTTCTCGAAACGATACCTTATGATACTTGGAAACAATTTGCATTTGATTGTTGGACTGCGTTTCGACCACATCTCTTCAATGTACCTGATATAGAAAAGAAAGTTGAGGAATTCATAGAAATCGTTAAAACTAAATTTCATGCGATTTCAATATATCAACTCTCTGAAACTGATCAAAACCTTGTATTTGGGCTTGATCATTCGTTATCTGCAGCGTATAAAACGATTTGTAGATTTTTTAATCCTATAACAAGCGATTGTCTTGTTTATTCGGTGCGTCCAGACATTTGTAGGTTATATCCCTATCTAGTTCACTATAGCGATCAAAAAAAGGAGATAATGATTTCTATAGATAAAGGATGTCCTGGAGAGGGTATACCTATGACTAAAGAATTCCAAAAAGAATTGTTTAAACTAGCCTACCAACGAGTTCAACGAATGCGCCTATATTATGCAAAATTGTACAAATTTGTCAGTGAAAACTATCCCATGGAAAAAAACCTTCTAAAAGCAACCTTAGACGCTCTTCATGGTTTTGAAAAAGTTTCAGAACGGGTTGCACAAAAAGCTGTAGAAAGATTAATCACAGCTTTTCGAGAAGGGAGACACATCGGTTCAGATGATCTCTATGAAAAGATTAGTTGCAAAAAAATGAAGATAATAGATCTTTTTAATGAAACCTATGGCTCTCACCTTCCTTAGAAACTGAGATGTTGCTTCTTAGCTGTGGATATGTCACATACAAAAGCTAATTAAAAAAATTTAAATTAGATATGTATTTGCTGAATACAACTCAAAATTGGAGGACTAATTTTGTCAAAAAGACCTTTACCCGCATCACGCGCAACGAAGCCATTACTTCTCGTTTCTAAGAAAAAAGGCGACACAACACACGTAAAAAAAGATGAAGCTAGAAGAAATAATATCATGGTCGCCAAATTAATTAGTGAATCTCTGCGTACAACCCTAGGGCCCAGAGGCCGAGATAAACTGATAATAGGTGTGCTTAAAGATGAACTGGTTACTAATGATGGAGCAACAATCATGGAGAAGGTAAACCTTAAGCACCCCATTGCCAAATTAATGACGTATGTAGCAAAAACACAGGATCTAGAAACTGGGGACGGTACAACCACGGCAGTTATATTAATAGGAGAATTGCTCAAACAGGCGGAATCTTTGCTGGAACAAAAAATTCATCCAACAAAAATTGCAGACGGATATACTTTGGCGTTAGCAAAAGCGCTAGAACTTCTCAAAACAAATTCAATAAAAATTGATCCAGATGATGACGAGCTCTTGGAAAAAATAGCGGTAACTTCAATTAATAGCAAGAACGTTGTAATTGATCTTCTCGCAAGAATTGCAGCAAAAGCAGTGAAAGGTGTGATGACCCACAGAAATGGTAAACCATACATTGATACTGAATATATTGAGATTGAAAAAAAATCTGGCAAGAGTTTAAGGGAATCCGAGTTAATAAAGGGTCTTATAATTAATAGAGGCGCAGAACGAGACGACATGCCAAAAAAGATGGAACATCTAAGGATCGCGGTGATTAACCAGGAATTTGATGTACCCAAGTCAAAAACTGATGCAAAGATAAGAATCAACTCTCCCGAACAGATGGCGACATTTCTGAATCAAGAGTACCGATTAATTAAGGGAATGGTAGATCAGCTAGTGGAAGCAGGTGCAAACGTTTTATTAACCCAGAAAGAGATCGACCCAGTAGCTGCTGATTTAATGGCGCGAGCTGGTATGGTGGGACTAAAAAACTTGCGTCGGAGATATATGCCTAAAATTGCAAAGGCTGTAGGGGCTACAATCGTCAATACTGTAAACGAAATTACCCCAGAAGACTTAGGGGCTGCCGATCTACTCGAAATAAAAGTTATAGAAGATAGATATGTGACCTTCATAACAGGTTGCAAAGATTCAAAAACCATGACAATTCTTTTGCGAGGCTCTGGGAAACATATGATGGAAGAGGCAGAACGGTCCCTTCGGGATGCTATGTATGTTGTTAAAGACGTTATAGAAGATGAATTTGTTGCAGTCGGCGGAGGTGCGATTGAAGAGTCCATTGCAAGTGGACTACGCGATTACGCCCGGTCGATAGGAGGACGCGAACAATTTGCTGTGGAGGCTTTCGCAAAAGCCCTAGAAATAGTGCCAAAAACCCTCGCCGAGAACGGTGGCTATGACGCCATATCACTTTTAGCACAATTGCGGGCAAAACATCACGAAGAAAATGGTAAATACTATGGTATGAACCCTTTTACTGGCAAAATTGAAAATATGTATGAGAATGGTGTATTAGAGCCCGTGCGCGTAAAATTGCAGGCTATCTCCTCCGCAACAGAAGCTGCAGTAACAGTGCTACGCATCGATGAAATATTAGCAGCAAGACGCTTCGAAGATTATGCAAAAGACCTAGCCCAAACCGGTGAATTGTCTGAAGAGCATGACACATTTGAGTCAGTGCCATCATTGTAGTAGTTACCGAGAAGAATAACCGTGCTGTTTTTAATGATCCTTACTCAATTTTTACTAGAACATCACCAGAACTGACTTTTTCTCCCTTGGTGACCTTTAGTTCTTTTATAGTACCAGATTTTGGAGCACGAATTTCATTTTCCATTTTCATTGCTTCTATAATCAGTAGAACATCCCCTTGACTTACAGAATCGCCAGGATTAATCTTTATTGACACGACTGTGCCAACCAACGGAGCTTTTACTATACCCTCTGCAGCACCTTCTACACCATCATTAGAATTCATTAAATGTGTCGTGTCGGAATCGATATAATTGATATGAGCGGAAGAAATTTGATCTTTTGCTATAATTGGGACGGCATTCACAGTATGGGGTTTTCCGTCAAGTAAAATCGAAAATGATGAACGATGAACATCTGATTGTTCCAACTCAACAAGATGTGCTTTATTGTCAATTACAACAGAAAAAATTGAACATTCAGTATCCAAATTCTCCAATTCTAAATTCTTTTTGATTTTGCTTCCGCTTTCTGTTTCTATAACAACGGAGATTAAACCACCATCTGTTTCTTCAAGTTCAATAAGATAAGTTTTTTCATGTACTTGAAGCTTATATTTTTTGTTCACGGTGTATCAGTCCCTTCTAAAAACATTAAAGTTTACAACGGTATGTTTCCATGTTTTTTAGGTGGTAAAGTTTCTCTTTTCCCACTTAGCATCTCTAGCGCCTTTATAAGAACTGGTCTCGTATTCTTGGGTTCAATGACAGCATCTATAAAACCTTTTGCAGCAGCGATATATGGGTGGGCAAAGGTTTTTCTAAATTCTTCAATCTTTTGTTGTCTCATTGCTTCTTGATCTTTTGCCGCTTTTATTTCTTTCCTGAAGATAATATTTGCCGCTCCTTCAGCTCCCATAACTGCGATTTCGCTCATGGGCCATGCAAAAACTTGATCTGCTTTCAAGTGTTTTGATCCCATAACCACATATGCGCCACCATATCCCTTTCGAGTGATTACTGTAATCAATGGAACGGTAGCTTCCGCATATGCGTAAAGGATTTTCGCACCATGGCGAATAATGCCTCCCCATTCCTGCGCGGTACCCGGTAAAAAGCCCGGAACATCCATGAATGTCACAACTGGGACGTTAAATGCATCACAAAAACGAACAAATCGTGCTATTTTATCTGAGGCATTAATGTCGAGCGTTCCTGCAAGATAATTCGGTTGATTAGCTACTACACCAATGGAACGTCCATTCAGCCTAGCAAAACCCACAACTGCATTCTGTGCAAAGAATGGGTGTACCTCAAAAAAATCACCAAGATCAACCACCTTTCGAATGATTTCTTTGATGTCATACGGTTTCGTGGGAACATCAGGAATAATAGTATCCAATTCTTCTTCGATTCTATTGGGGTCATCACCAGTATCAATTATAGGTGGATCCTCTAAGTTATTTGAAGGAAGATAACTCAATAACTTCCTAATCATTTCCATGCATTCTTTCTCATCTTTTGAAATGAATTGTGCGACACCGCTGCGCGAGTTATGAACCATAGCGCCACCTAACTCTTGATGAGTTACTTCTTCTCCCGTTACAGCTTTAATGACATCTGGTCCGGTAATAAACATATTACTAGTCTGATCAACCATAAATGTGAAATCGGTCACGACGGGTGAGTAAACTGCACCGCCGGCACAAGGACCTAAGATTGCAGAAATCTGTGGAATAACTCCCGAAGCGATGACATTCCTCCAAAAGATATCACCGTAGCCTCCTAAACTTGATACACCCTCCTGAATCCTAGCTCCTCCACAATCATTGAGACCAATGACAGGTGCTCCAACCTCAAGCGCATGATCCATGATTTTGCAGACTTTAAGAGCAAACATTTCTCCTAGTGCCCCACCCCAGGAAGTGAAGTCTTGGGAAAAGATGAAAATCAAACGTCCATCAATCGTTCCATAACCCGTAACTACACCATCACCAAGTATTTTCCTTTTTTCCATCCCAAAATCTGTGCTACGGTGGGTAACTAACATATCCGTTTCGACAAATGAATTAGGATCTAAGAGTAATTCTATCCTCTCACGAGCCGTCAATTTACCTTGTTTATGTTGTCTTTCAATTCGTTCTTTTCCGCCTAATAGTTTTGCAGCTTCTATTTTTTCCGATAATTCCTTGAATCTGTCGTTAGACATTAAGCATCCTCCATTGAACTCTAAGTCCATGTATTTCGGGCATTCTTAAGTTGTAACGCAGTATCCTTATATATTAATTGTTGAAAAAACTGAGCAATGGACTTCATAGTTGTTTAAACTAAAAACACAGAACAAGAAGAGGATAAAAGATTTACACTATAGAGGGTAAACTGTTAATTATCTAGATTAACGTCCTTAGATCCATCTTCTTCGCTTTTTCTTTGAGATATAAGTCAATAATGCGCCCATTCCCAACCCAACTATTGCTCCTAATACAGGCGCTTCAGTAGTAGAGATCCATATACCTTCTAATCTTTCTTCACATTTTGGACATTTAGTATAATAGGATTTTATATCGAATCCATGCATTTCAGTATTGCACTTTGGGCATTTTTTATGATCTTTAAGTTCCCCCACACCGCTCTCCATTAATAAACTCTTAGCCTCTTGAAGAATTTCATATTCTTCATTCGAAACTCTTAGAGTTTTTTCACGCATAGAAACCCCCCAATTATTCGCGCGCATATTAGTAGACTATTGTATACGGCAGTGTACCTATATATAATTATGGCACCTTTGAAATTATTATTAAAATGGAGGGCTCTCTGAGTCAGAAATTTTCGCCCATTTTTACTGAGATCACGAAAGCCTATAATTTTTCATTTTTGTCTACGAATCGAAACATCGCCAGAAAAAATTTTTTCGAAAGAGCCATTATCAAGTTTAAGAATTAATGCACCACTAGCTTGATCTACATCTATCGCTTTTCCGTCAATTATTCTATTATCCATATAGACACGTACATCTTCATTTAAAATACAGGATAATTCTTTCCACTCTTCTAGAATAGGAGAAAATCCCTTTTCTAGAAAAACTAAATACGATCTTTCAAATTCATTTAATAAACACGTGATGAATTCATTGCGATTAACAGATTCTTTTAATTCACTCTTAAGAGTTGTTGCAGTTTTCTGAATTTCAGCGGGTAATTTGTCTTTGTTAAAATTTGCATTTATTCCAATCCCTACAACAACGTAATGAAGTACATCCGTTTCGGATTCCATTTCAGTTAAGATACCACAGATCTTTCTATTGCTAACTAAAACGTCGTTAGGCCACTTAATTTTTGCATCTAAACCTAAATTTCGAATGGCAGTAGCAACTGCTATTGCACCAATGAATGTTAGTTTTGGCGCTTCTTGAGGAGCCAGTCTTGGTCGCAATATTAAAGAAAGCCATATGCCTCCTGGAGGGGATTGCCAAACCCTCCCAAGACGTCCTCTGCCACTGGTTTGAGTTTCAGCTAGAACTAATAATCCTTCTAAAGCACCTTTTCTCGCTAATTCTTTAGCAATATCATTGGTTGATCCGGTTTCATCGAAATAGCGTATTTCCCTGCCAATAAATTCTGTACGAAGTCTATCCTTTATGATGTCTGGTGACAAAAAGTCATTCGTCAATGAAATCACTAGTCGTATTTGCTACTGATCTTCAACTTCTTTTTCGCAGAGTTCTATAAGCACGCCCTTCATCGCCTTCGGATGTATAAACGCTATTTTGGAATTATGAGCGCCTTTCCTTGGTGTTTCGTCAACCAATCTTATTCCTTTCTCCTTTAATTCATTCAAGCGTGCTTGAATATCCGGCACTCTTATGGATATATGGTGAATACCTTCGCCTTTTTTTTCGATAAATTTAGCTACAGGTCCCTCATTTCCTATAGCTTCTAATAATTCAAGATTTACCGAGCCACAGGGAATAAACGCTGTTGTAACCTTTTGTTCTTCAACCGCCTCAATTGACTCGACTTTCAACCCTAAAGCCTCATAGACTTTAATTGCATCCTTTAGATTTTTTACTGCGATTCCAATATGTTCAAGCTCACAACTATTTTGTTCTTTCATGAAAGCACCTTTTGATAAATCAGAATTTGCTAATACTCAATTCCTTTCCGCGCCTTAACCCCCACCGCTAGGGGATGTTTAATATTAAGCATTTCTGTAACAAGATCGGCAACTTTGACGATTTCTGGAGGAGCACCTCTCCCGGTCAAGATTAATTCTACATTTGGGGGCTTTCCTTCAATTAGTTTAAGCACTGACCCAACATCTGCTAGTTTTAGATCAATAGCCTCATTGATCTCATCTAGAATCACAATGTCAAATTTTTCACTAAGCAGAATCTTTCGAACACGCTGAAGGGCTTTTTTAATCGTCTGCATGTCAGACTCTTTCGGTTGCTCACCATTCTGAAAAAATCTTGAAGGCCCAAACTGCTCTATTACAAAATTTTCTAATTTGTTTGCCACATTGAATTCTCCCACAGAGGATTTCTTTAAAAAACATCCCATATATACCCTTAAGCCATGACCAATAGCACGTAGGGCCTGGCCAAGTGCTGAAGTTGTTTTTCCGCGCCCATGTCCAGTATAAACCTGAACTAATCCTTTTGTTAATCCTTTTCTTGAAATAGCTAACATCTCCCCTATATATTGTGTTAAATAATTTCAGTGGCTGTGTATTCCCCAAATACGTCTCTCAATGTATCACAAATCTCACCCAGAGTTGCATATGCCTTTACAGCATCTATTATGCAGGTCATAAGGTTTTCATCACTTCTGGCGATTCTTTTAATCTCATTTAGGCTGTCTTGTACTTTTAAATTGTCCCTTTCTTTCTTTATTTTTGCTAATCTTTGATGCTGTATTTTTTCAACCTCTGGATCAACACGAAGAATTTCTATTTCAGGTTCTTCTCCGATTATAAATTCGTTCACACCCACAGTAATCCGTTTTTTAGACTCAATCTCTTTCTGATACCGATAAGCACTATCGTGAATTTCTTTCTGAATAAATCCGCGTTCAACGGCTACCACAGCACCGCCCATCTCGTCAATTTTTTCGATATATTCCATTGCACGTCTTTCAATCTCATTTGTCATCGTTTCCATGTAATATGACCCTGCAAGGGGATCTATAGTTAAAGCCACTCCGCTCTCATGAGCAATTATTTGTTGCGTTTTCAACGCAATCTGTGCAGCTTTTTCTGAGGGTAATGCTAGTGCTTCATCCATTGAATTTGTGTGGAGTGATTGAGTACCACCACAGGCAGCAGCCAATGCTTGTATGGTTACTCTAACTATATTATTTTCTGGTTGTTGGGCTGTTAGACTGCATCCCGCTGTTTGAGTATGGAATCTCATTTGCCAGGATCTTGGATTTTTAGCCCCAAAACGGTCTCGCATGATTCGTGCCCACAGACGCCTTGCCGCCCTAAACTTAGCGATTTCCTCAAAAAAATCATTATGAGAACACCAGAAAAAACTAAGACGCCTAGCGAATGTATCGAGTTCTAAGCCTTTTTTGATGGCAGCTTCAACATATGCTATAGCGTTCGCTAAAGTAAACGCCACTTCTTGGATTGCTGTACATCCCGCCTCCCGCATATGATACCCTGAGATTGAGATGGTATTCCATTTGGGCATTTTATTCCATTTTGAGCAGTATTCAAAAACATCAGTGATCAACCGCATGCTTGGTCGAGGTGGGAAAATATACGTACCTCGAGCAGAGTATTCCTTCAAAATATCATTTTGTATTGTACCCGCTAACTTATCTTGGGATATGCCTTGCACTTCAGCTACTGCAATATACATAGCGAGCAAAACAGATGCTGGTGCATTAATCGTCATAGAAGTGCTTACTTTTTCAAGTGGAATTCCCTCAAAAAGAGTTTCCATGTCTTTTAGAGTATCGATCGCCACTCCAACCTTGCCTACTTCCCCTAGAGCAAGAGGGTGATCAGAATCATACCCTATTTGTGTTGGTAAATCAAATGCAACCGATAATCCTGTCTGTCCTTGCTCAAGCAATAACTTAAATCGTTTGTTGGTTTCTTCGGCTGTGCCAAAACCGCTGTACTGGCGGAAGGTCCAGAGCCGTCCGCGGTACATCGTTGGCTGGATGCCTCGCGTGTAGGGGTATTCACCTGGGAAACCAATATCTACGACATAATCAGAACCTAGCAAATCAAGAGGCGTATATAAGCGGTTAACCTGTGAACTTGAGGTAGTAACAAACTCTTCCGCACGCTCAGGGTACTTATCAAGTAAAGGGTTCAAAGTTTTGTTTTCCCATTCTTTCTTTCGAGCCTTTATCTCATTTATTTTTTCTTGTCCAGATTGCGTCAATTTTATCCCTCTTGAAATTTCACTTTTAATACTTTTGTTAAATGCTCAATAATGACTTTTGTAGGAGTTCCAGGCCCAAATATGTTAGAAATGCCTATCTTGTTCAATTCAGGAATATCCTCCTTTGGAATAATTCCTCCAGCAAAAACGAGCAGTTGATCTGCCAGACCTTCTTTCTTTAGTAATTCCATTATTCTTGGAAATAACTGCATATGTGCTCCAGAAAGGATACTGAGTCCAACTGCTTGTACATCTTCATGTAGGGCAGCTTGAACAATTTGTTCAGGTGTTTGACGGATGCCTGTGTAGATGACCTCCATACCTGCATCTCTCAGTGCTCGAGCAATAATTTTTGCACCGCGGTCGTGGCCATCTAACCCTGGTTTTGCCACAAGAATTCTAAATCTAAATGATGCTGACATAAAATCAACCCCGTAAGAGTTTTAATTCCCCATTTTTGCCATGATTCTATCTTTCGACAGAGAAATAATAAATTCCCTATTGTAGAGGTTATTTATAACTCCCTACGCACAAGATCCCAACAACTTAAATACAATTAAATGCTAGTTCAATAGATTTTGATAAAATCTGCTTCGAACGTGTCGTCTTTCTGCATATGAGGCTTATGGCTAATCATTACAGACAAAAAACTTTGAATAGGTGAAGAAAGGAATGAAAAGACCCTTTGAAAGGATTTTAATTGCAAACCGTGGAGAAATTGCAGTCCGAGTTATGAGGGCATGCAAAGAACTTGGCATTGAGAGCATAGCAATTTGTTCAGAAGTAGATAGACATGCTCTACACGCCCAATATGCTGATAAGACTAAATGCATTGGAGGTAACGATCTTACTGATAGTTACTTGAACATGGAGAAAATTATCACAGCAGCATTAGAAATGAAGTGCGAGGCAATTCATCCAGGTTATGGATTTCTAGCAGAAAATGATGCTTTTGCGGCTTTATGTGAAAAAAACGGAATAAAGTTCATCGGACCCAGTAGTAAGGCTATTGGGAAATTTGGTAATAAAAACGAAGCACGAAAAATGTTGAAGCATGGAGGAGTGCCAATTGTACCCGGAACCAAGGATAAACTTCGAGATTTCGATGAGGCTAAACGTGTTGCAGAATATATTGGATATCCTGTTATGATAAAGGCCTCAGCAGGCGGAGGAGGAAGGGGTATAAAAATTGCCAATAATGAAAAAGAACTTGCCGATGCTTTTCATGCTGCACAAGTGGAATCGAAATCTGCGTTTGGTGATGATGAACTTTTTATGGAGAAATACTTGAGAGGTATACGTCATATCGAATTTCAAATACTTGCGGATGAGCATGAAAATATAATCCATTTGATGGAAAGGGATTGCTCAGTTCAAAGGAGACATCAAAAATTATTAGAAGAAGCACCTTCACCTGCCATGACTGAGGAACTAAGAAAACAAGCAGGCGAAACTGCAATCCGCGCAGCAGAAGTAGCAGGGTATACGAATGCAGGAACTGTAGAATTTCTATTTGCTGGTGAAGACTTTTATTTTCTGGAAATGAATACTCGCATTCAAGTAGAGCATCCTATTACTGAGGCAATTACAGGAATTGATTTAGTAAAGGAACAAATCCATATAGCCGCTGGAGAACCATTAAGATACTCTCAAGCAGACATCAAGATACATGGACATGCTATTGAATGTAGAATCAATGCAGAAGATCCTTATGCAAATTTTATCCCGTGTCCTGGGCAAGTCACATACTATTATGCTCCAGGAGGAAATGGTGTTCGAGTAGACAGTGCTATGCGGAGTGGCTATACAATTCCACCGTTTTATGACTCACTAATCGCTAAACTAATCGTTTGGGGTGAAAATAGGCAAGAAGCAACAATACGTATGAAACGTGCTTTAGACGAATATGTAATAGACGGGGTAACAACTACAATTCCTTTTCATCAAGAATTACTGAACCACGATCGTTTCTTGAGCGGAGATATTTCAACTGATTTTGTTGAAAATGAATTTATTTTTAACGGTCGGCCATATAAAGACCAATACGAAGAAGTTGCGATTATCTCTGCAGTTCTATCTAAATATTTACATGAGAATCAGGTATCAAGGTATCCTCTCAATGAGAAGTACTTGCCATCTTCATGGAAATTAATGGGTCGTGTAACAGAGTTTCCAGATAGAAATTCACTGCAAAAAAGGCGATTGGTCGGAAAGGCACAATCTATCTGGAGATTAATGAGAAATTATCGTACTTATGCACGTTTTAGAACTTAAACTGTCCTCAACTATCATAAGACTTCCTAAATTACGCATTGATCAAAAGAAAAGAACCTTTTACAAAGAAAGCTTCCGATTTCAGTCGCGTAGAGCGTCAATGGAATCTCAGAAGCCAACGTTATATCATATGAGATAAAAATCTAATTAACCACTCCCAGAAGCGAAACCACCACAATGGTATTGAGATTATTTCTTCCGTTAAAGCATCCTCTGGTTCTTGGTCCTCTGGTTCATCATTAGTCCCTCCGTTATTTTCTCCATCACTGCCACCATTATTTTCTCCATCACTGCCACCATTATCATTCCCAATATCGTATTCTATATCATCTCCAACCGTTGTACCATTTTTATACAGCCATAAATAATCAAAAGTGCTTCCTGAGGAGTCTTTCGCATCAAGGTAAAGAAAATCATCGGTAACATTCATCAAAACAAAATGGTATGTTTTGTTTCCATGTGCGGTGTATGCTTGTGGATCAACGTCGTATAAAGGTGCGTCCCATGCACCTGTTGTTACGTAAACTGTTCCGTTAATTGAAACTATTTCATTATTTCTTAACAATTTTGTTCGATGATAGTGATGAGTGTGCCCCTGAAATACCATACTAACATTATATTGATCAAACAAGGGAACCCAATAGCTTTGCAGGTCAGTTCTGTTTCCATGCTTTCCTGAATAATAGACATTATGATGGAAAAAGACCATTGTCCACATAGACTGAGGAGTGTTTTCCAACTCAGTTTTTAACCAATCTTTTTGAGTGGTTTGAATTTGTGACGAAGACGCATCGCTATTCAAAACGAGCATTCTAACATTACCCCAATCATAATAATACCACTGTTCATTATTTGGCAAGGCAAATTGTTCATAATATTTTGTGCTATTGTTTTCATGGTTTCCCAGTGCTGGAATAATTGGAATGGTGTGACCGTTAGTTCCGTTCCAATTGTTATTAACATCATCAAACCAAATATCCCATTCAGCTTGATTGTCCCCATCGGTAACCATATCTCCCAAATGAACTACAAAAGATGGACTAAACTGCGCCATAGCCTGCGAAATAAGTGTCATATTTCCCCCTAACGCTCTACTGTCAGCTCCCACTACGAAAGCAAAATTAGTTTCGGAAGTAGGGGCTGTTTTGAACAGTCTCTCTTCACTCCAGTCGCCAACGTCTCCACCACAACGAAAATAGTATACCGTGTCGGGATCAAGGTTATTTATCGAAGCCATGTGAATATGACCACTGGCTCCGTCGTATGTGAAATCAACACCCGTTTTAGAGTAAAAGTAATCACTTAGAGGGTCTATTGAAGAACTATGTGAAACCATATCATAGACCACATCATTTTCTGAAGATTCGGAATTTGTTTGCCAAGTTATTGTTACCGAAGAGGCAAAACTATTTTCGGATGTTATACGAATTTTTTGAGGTGGATCGGATCCTTGTGCTTTAGTTAGTCCAATCGAACCGATGTTTAAACAAAATAAGAACATTAAAAAAATCGAAATGAAAAGATATCTCTTTGATCTCATAATAATCTCCAATTGAATATAAGAGGTGCAATAAGACACACTACAGCTAATTATTTTTAGGTTTCTTTTGTTGAATTTTTAAATCATCTAGATCTAAGATTCACATTCCTTTAAAGGACAAACAAAAAAGAAGGTTATTAGAAATGAATGGCATATCGCTTATTCTAGAGTTTAAAGAGAACCTCAATAAAAAGGAACTAGTAGGAACAAAATGTAGAGCATGTGGTAGCACAAGTGTATATCCTAATTTTCATTGCCGTAAATGCGGAAATACAAGTTTTGAAAAAGTCAAATTTTCAGGAAAAGGAACGCTTATCACATATACTATACTTCACGCTGTTCCTTCGGGATTCAAAGAGAATTCACCGCTTGTTATTGGTTTAGTAGAATTAGAGGAGGGGGGAAGAATCTCCGCACAATTAGATGTTTCTGAGGATGAACTCTCGGTTGGCAAAAAACTAGAAGCAATCTTTCAAGAGAGAGATGGAAGAATTTTACTAAGATTTAAACTACTTGGAGGCATCTGACGTGAAAGGAGAGTCTATAGTCGTCACCGGGGTTGGACAAACAAAATATGGTAAATTAAATGGACAATCACTTTCATCGCTCATGTATGAAGCCGCATCAAATACTTTATTAGATGCATGTGTTACGCGATCACAAATTGATGCATTAGTTATTTCTAACTTAGCTTCCAATCGGTTTAATAATCAGCAAAATTTAACGGCACTTTGCACAGACGTAATTGGGCTTTCTGGAATCCCTGCATTTAGATCAGGAGCCTCCAGTGCATCTGGTGCTGCAGCAATTCAACAAGCAGTAATGATGGTCAAGTCAGGAATATTCGAAAATGTACTTGTTATTGGAGTAGAATTAATGAATCAAGTGCCAACCGATGTATCTACATCCATTCTTGCAAATTCAACTCATCCTTGGGAGCAAGAACAGGGTATAACTATTCCTGCCTTAGCAGCAATGCTTACTAGATTGAATATGCTTCACAATGGTTTGACAAGAGAACAATTGGCTTTAGTCGCTGTAAAGAACCATAAAAATGCTTTACTTAATCCACTCGCTCATTTTCACCACAAAACGATATCCTTTGAAGATGTAATGAACAGTTCAATTATTGCAGATCCTTTAAGATTGTTTGACTTCTCGCCAAGGAGTGATGGAGCAGCAGCAGTAATTATCAGCTCAGAAAAATGTGTCAAAAAATCTTGTGAACAACCAATTTACATTAAAGGGATTGGTGCTGCTACAGACATCTTTGCATATATGAACCGAGAAAATTTAATGAGTTTAGACGCTACTCGCCTTGCAGCAGACCGTGCGTTCAAAATGTCAGAAAAAACACAAAAGCAGATCGATATACTTGAAGTTCATGATGCGTTTACACCATTAGAACTTGTTAACCTAGAAGATATGGGATTCTTTAAACGAGGATCCGCAGGAAAGGCACTTGAAGACGGCGTAACTGAAAGAAATGGTCAATTACCAGTAAACGTATCAGGAGGGCTAAAAGCTAAGGGCCACCCTGTTGGAGCTACAGGTATAGGTCAGGTACTTGAACTCACTTTGCAACTGAGAAATGAAGCAGGTAAGCGTCAGGTAACTGGAGTCGATACAGGACTTGCTCATGCTATTGGCGGCTTCGGAAATAATGTTTTTGTAACAATTCTAAGTAGATCTTAGTTTCTCATAACTTAGTCAATGACTACTTGCTCTTGTTAGCCAATGAAATGACCATTAAGTCTTCTCCGATGATTACTTCTCCAGTGTAAGATTCTTTGATACTTTTAACAATTTGTTCTTCCTTTCCTTCACAGGCGGGGTACATATGTGTAATAACAAGAGTTTTTACTCCCGCCTCTTCAACTTCTATTCCAAGTGGTTTTGGCTTTGTATGATCTTTTTTCTCATAATTGTAGTCATCCGGAAATGAAACTTCATGGATTAAAAGATCTGCATTTTTGGCGAAAGTCGATAAGCCTTTCACAGGGCTGAATGTATCTCCACAAATTACTACTTTATTTTCTTCGGTTTCTACTTTATATGCAAAGCTTGAGACTCCATGTGTCAAGGGAAAACACGATATGCTCCAACGATCGTTCTTTACGACTGGTCCTGGTTTAACGTCTGTAACACTGAGAGGGATAACCCCTTCTAAATATGGGTATGCTTTTGAAAAAAACAGTTCGCACATTTGCTTAGTACCATGCGGTCCGTATACATTTAAGGTGTTTTGTCTGCCCTGCAGCCAATTAGCTTTCACTAAAATTCCAAGATCAGAAGTATGGTCAAGATGAAGATGTGTAATTAAGATATTATCAATTTTTGAAAAATCAACGTCTGCTTTCGCAATTTGCCTAAGGATTCCGTTTCCACAATCAAATAAGAATAAGGTGCCGTCGTCAAGATTGACTAACACTCCAGGTGCATTACGATCTTTTGAAGGGATAGTTACTCCCGTTCCCAACAAAATTACTTTACTAATTCTGTGTCCCATCCAAACATCCTCCTTTTCTGCTTATTATAGAACTATAAGAATCATAGATGGTCGTGATCATAAATCTCAAAAATACCTTAGAGTTAGTTTATACTTGTAACTCTCATTTAAACATCGTGTTTATTATTTTGTGAGATGAGGCTTGATTGAAAGGACTTATTCCAGCTGCAGGATTAGGTAGACGAATGTTCCCTCTTACATTGACACGCCCAAAAACGCTTCTTTCTATTCTCGGAAAGCCAATACTTCATTACGTCTTGCAGGTTTTTAACAGAATAGGTATCAAAGAAATAGGTATTATCGTAAATGCTACTCATCGAAAATCAATCGAGTCATATGTTTCCAGTCACTACGAACATATGATAAACTTCATTGAACAAAACAAGGCCTTAGGTTTAGCTAATGCAATCTTAACTGCAAGGGATTTTATAAACAATGAATCTTGCCTTATAATTAATGGGGATGCAATTTTAGAAGGAAATTGGCAAGATTTAATAAACTCTCATCACCGTATGAGCGCTAAAACAACTTTAGGTCTTTGTAAGATACCTCGACCAGAGCGGTTTGGAGTAGTGCAATTGAAGGGGAATCGTGTAATAAAAGTGATTGAAAAACCAGAAATACCTTTTAGCCCTTTAGCATCCGCAAGTACTTATTTGATAGAGCCTATTGTTCTAAACTTTATAGAGCGAATCCAAACTGGGAAAAGGGGTGAGTATGATTTCGCCGATGCGATACAGTTACTGATCAGAGAGAATGAATCTGTCATAGGCTACGAATTGGATAACTGGATTGATTTAGGTCGCCCATGGGACTATTTAGATGCTAATTTATACTTTCTTCAGAGAGTATCTCAAGATGTAGACGACTCAGTAATGATCGGGACAGGCACAGAAATTCAAAACTCATTTATCGATAGAGCTTGTGAAATTGCTGAAAATTGTAGAATTCTCCATAGTTCTGTTGATAAGAATGTCACTATTGGTAGAAGTTCTGTTATAGAACGAAGTGTAGTATTAGCGTCTACAACAATTGGTGAAAATGTTATTATCAAGAACAGTGTAATTGGTGAAAATTGCATTATTGGAAATTCTGTGAGATTTTTAGATAAAAAAAACGATAATCAAGAGATTCATACAAGTTTTGAGGGGAAATTAGTAAATACACATCGAACTTGTCTTGGATCCATTCTTGCAGACAATGTTACTATTAATGAAAACCAAGTGATTCCTCCTGGCTCAATTTTTGGTTAAGTTAAAAATCATACCTAGGATTCTACTTTATCGATTCTTTGAATTTCTTGTAGACATATAGTGCCTTTAGTGCTCTAACGCTTTCAGATAGGGTTAGAAAAACAGGAATCCTATGATCTTCAAATCTATCTCGCCACTTGCTGATTATTCTTGGATCTCCGAAAAGCCAGACAACCATAGGTTTTCTATTATTTACCTGCATGTTGATTATCATGTCGATATCTATTTGCTCCAACTCTTTCAAAGCCATTAGTATGAACAGAATACAGTCAACTGATTTATCATCAATAACAGATTGTAACACTAGACCATGAACTTCATTTAATCCATGTTTTGCCACTGATATGGCTGGCCAAATATCTATCGGGTTCGCAGGTGGCATCCATTCCGGAAAAACTTCTGATAATTTACTTACGGTCGTGGGTGAAAGACTTACTACATTTAGTCCTTGT
>NZ_JAHPYX010000156.1:0-3151 GCF_019058535.1 Candidatus Borrarchaeum sp. | reverse complement strand
TCCACCACCTCCAGCTCCTCCACTACTGCTGGGCATAAGAGTAGATGAAATATCACTTACAAAGGAATCAAATGTGGCGGCAAAGGAGTCAAGCATTGCACCCACTTGTGGAACAGTAAAGTTTGAAAAGTCCGAATCGGCTCCATAAGTGTGTCCGTACGCAGGATGATGATAGTAGTACCAATATGGCCAGTACATTCTTCTAGTTCCTGTTTCCGGATAACGACGTCTTTTTACACACGATTTTATCCATTTTGAAACATTTAAGCCAGAAATGAAAAGCCACGGCAGATATTCGTCTAAGTATTTCATAGCTTCATAAGGTTCACGCATCTTTTTAATTCGGTTTGCTTCCCGTTTCACATTTCTTAAAAAGAATTTGAATTCTTTATTCATCATTGCCCCGTGTTCCGTCCGATTCGCCATGAAATTTCCTATTACGATACCAATAAGACCACTCGCAAGCACTAGAGTTCCTAACAGAGCGAGTCCTACAGTTCTAAAAAAGAATAGTGAGAATACAATAAAAAATCCTGCTGCCATAACAAAAAACGCGAATTTTTGATATGTTGCTTTAGTCGCGCTATAAGTCGTGGGAAGTAATTGCTGAAGATGCAATTCCTGTTCTATCTCCTCAAGTGCTTCTGCAAATCTATCCGGATTCATAACTTCAATACGGGTTTTTTTGTCATACTCGTAGATGCTAACCGTTCGCAACACATGCCAATCAATCTTTGTTAGATCATCAGGTAAAGTCTTTCTTCTAATGGCATTATATCCGTCGTCTGTTAGGCGTAGAAACGAATCTGATCCATATTGCCAAAGTTCAAGATAGCCTTTTTTGGCTAAATAGAAAATTGTAACAAGGACGCCATTCATAGTAGCTCCTTCACTGCGAAGACTTTCCACAATAGCAGGATGAAGTTCTCTGGGAGGATTAAGACCAATGGCTTGTTTATTGACAAAAACAGGGGGATCTCGTCCCCTGAAGAGATAAATTGCTGCATATATACCACTAAAAATGACAAAAAAGATGACTCCAATGAGCCAACCAGTTCTGTTGAGATACTGTCTCCAGGAAAAAGGTTGCTCTACGGTAGAAGGGAATCGAACTATGATCTCGTAGGATGTGTTAGGTGGCAAATAAGAGTCGTAATACACATCTACAACAGATTTCCCATTATTCTCTGAAATAATAACTGTAGATTCTGAACGGATCTTGTCAGGTATCAGTATATCTTCCGTAGTGTATGTTTTTGGAAGAATCACCTGAACATGCACATTGTAAATCGGTACATCCCAATCACTTCCAATTGCTTGCCAATCCACTATATCGTAATTATCCTCGTAACTTATTGCATTCGTTACAGTGTATGTGAGAATAAACGTACGCTCCACAGGTTGCGAGCCGACATAGACCCGCTCATAATACCATGTGATTTCAACCTCATCAAAACCCTTAGCAACGGAAAATGTCCCTGCTTCTTCATCAGAAGCTTCTATATAGGCTTCACTACTGTCGCCATAGACTTGTATGTTTTTAATCTCATCAAATCCACGGTACGGGATCGTACGATACGCAAAACCGAAATCGCCACTTAGAAAACGGAATGTTATTTGTTCTGAGATGTCTAATGATGCATCTTGATTTACTGTGATTGTTGTTTCATAGCCCGATAAATCGTATGTACCCGCGGCATAAGCCTTGTTACTTATTGTTGCTGTAAGCAAAGGCACGAAAATAACAAAAATAAATATAAGCTTCAAATGACTTTTTTTCTTCATTCTTCTGTCCTCAATTTCAATTTCTGGAGATTTATAGGCAAAAATCGGACGTTCATTGCCGTAGTTTGCAGAAAAACAATTATAACACGCAAAAATATTATTTAAATCTTTGCTCGCTTTATTTCGCTTATTAAATGTCTAGATACCATCTTTATATTCCATAAACTACAATGAAACAATCAGTATCATAATTAGCATAATTCAAAACTAGTATAGTTCATTCTAAAAATGATGTAAAAACAAGGAGGCATTAAGTAAAATGGATGAAGCAACAATCGAAATGCTTGCTAATGAAGTTCTCAACGCAGAAGATACACGTGAACCCTTAAAACTGTTTACTGAAAGGTTTGATATTACCATTCAAGACTCGTATCAGATCCACCTACGAGTTGTTGAAAAGAAAAAAGCGCGTGGAGAGCGAATAATCGGTAAAAAGATCGGACTTACCTCAAAGGCTATGCAAGAATTACTCGGAATCGACGAACCCGACTATGGATTCATTATGTCCACCAATATAGCTGGTGAAGGGACTATTTCCATGAAAGAGTTGATCGAACCAAAGGCAGAACCTGAAGTCGCATTTGTTTTAATGGATGATTTACAAGGTCCTGGTGTAACTGCTGCACACGTACTGGCTGCCACAGCGGGTGTATTGCCTAGTATCGAAATAATTGATAGCCGATTTGCGGGCTGGGGAATCAAAATACAGGACTCTATCGCAGATGGCGCAAGTATAGGACGTGTGATTTTTGGTGCTGGTGGTCTTACCGATGTATCGACACCAGGTCTCGACTTGAGATATCTCGGTCTTGTTCTTGAAAAGAACGGTGAAGTAGTGGAAACTGCTGCCGGTGCTGCTGTCTTAGGGAATCCCGCTGAATCTGTAGCATGGTTAGCCAACAAACTCTCAGAATATGATATCATTCTTAAAGCTGGTGAAGTAGTGATATCAGGATCTTTAACGAAAGCTCTTCCTGTTCAAGCGGGAGATCATGTTAGAGCAACGTTTGGTCAACTTGGATCTGTAAGCATAAAATTTGTAGAATAATAATTCAGTTTGAATAAAAATGAACGATGATGCCTTAGAAAGTGCGTCAGAACTATCGTATGTTGATGCACACTGCCATATCGGGCACGATATTGATGGCACTCGACAAACAGCTGAAATTCTGCTTGACAAAATGGATCAGTGTGGTATTGACCACGCTATTATTTTTCCTTTTAATGAAAGGATGAAGGATCAGGAGCACTGTTTCAAAAGAGCAAATACATTAATTGCTAATTTAATGAACGACCACCCTGAGCAGTTCACAGGGTTTTGTAGACTTGATCCACACAGCCCATTAGCAATCGCTGAGTTGAAGCG
>NZ_JAHPYX010000155.1:0-3110 GCF_019058535.1 Candidatus Borrarchaeum sp. | reverse complement strand
CCTGAGACCTGCACCATCATCATGTCCGGTGCCTGCCCCAACATTGGCGATGAGGACCTACCCGCGGATGCGGAGCTGACCTTTACAGGTCGTTAAATATAGTTCGGGGCACCTGCTCTTGTCCCAGCAAAAAGGGGAGGTGCCCACCACTTTACAAAGAAATATACCGCAATTCATCTCCACCCTAGCGGATGGAGTCTTCTTGCGGAGGTTAGATAAAAATGGTCTTCGCTTGTATAAATAAGCTAATCGCTCACAAGAAATCTTCCCATTAACTTTGTGTTTTTTCTTAGGAGATACCAAAATGAGTGAAGATGAAATGAAATGTCCGAAATGTGGTGGGCCAGTTGCCATTCGCAAAATTTCATTGAATAAAGTACAAATTTCCTGCGAAAGATGTGGACATACATGGGTAGAGTGAGAAATAATTCAACAAAAAACGAATCGCTCTAAGTGATATTTCATTTCTTGTTTAGTTTCATAAACCATTAATTTACGTAGTCTTTTTTATGAGTTCAAGGAAGTTTTTCTTAGAAAAACTGCCCACTTCGAATGCTTCCAATGCTACATGAAGTGATTCTGCTTTTGCGATACTTTCTTTATCCAACTCGTTGGAGGTATGTGCGGCATCCCAGAAGAGGTTGAAGAAATCTTTAGCTTGTTCAAATGAACTTTTTCCATCAGCAAATTTTTGCAATTCTTTCCATAATTCTGAAAAATGCATCATTACACGCCCCTTATTTTTCTACTACGAAAAATGAAAATATTGAATTACAAAGTCTTATTCCCTTCTGCTAATTATCTAAGATCAATATAAATAAACATTCAGGTAAAGTCCTCCGCAAAAGGTGTATCGTAATTTCTCCGCAAACGTTTGCATTGACTGTTTCTGGACATTTATTTTCCAGAAAAATAACAAGAGTCTTATAGATTCGGTAAAAATCACATAAGTAGTATAATACCCTTTAATGCAAACGAAAAAAACAAATGTATTGAAGAGCTCCTCAGTAAACTTGAGTTTAGAAAAAAACCGTATCTATTATTCTTTATGACTAAGCTTCGTTTGATTCACTCGTGAGAATCACTCTGCAATCCACTGCAATTACTTCCTTTTCAGTTGCGAAGAGAGGGTTTATGTCAATCTCCCGAATTATCGGCAACTGCTGTTTGGCTTTATCATCTTGTTCCCAAGATACATTCATTATTAACTCTGAGATCAGAAGCAAGGATTTAACTATTGCATCCTTATTAACTGGAGGTTTTCCTCGTACTCCCTCTAGGATCTTTTTAGCTTTAATTTCATCAAGCATCTCTCGGGCATCATATTCGGTGATTGGAACTACACGAAAGCTCACGTCTTTCAGGACTTCGACGAAAATACCGCCCAGTCCAGTCATAATAAGTGGACCAAAAGTGGGGTCTATAGTTGTTCCAATGATGATCTCAACACCTTCTACCATTTCTTCAACCATAATGCCTTCCATAGATGCTCTTGTAATGCCTGCTCTCATAATACGTGCTGTCATATCATCAAAGGTCTGCGCTGCTTCTTCAGGTGTAGCTATACCTACCGCAACACCTCCCATATCTGTCTTGTGAAGTAATTTTGGATCTGTGCTAACAATTTTCATTACCACAGGGCAGCCAATTTCATTAGCCAATTGTCGTGCATCTTCTGACGATCTTGCTACCCCAAATTTATTTACAGTAATTCCACAAGCCTTGAGGATGTCTTTACTTTCTGCGACATCTAAAATAGATCTATTTTCTCTTTTCGCCTTTTCAATAATATCATTAACTTTATTGATATCAATTTTTTTGACTTCTTGCATGAGCGTTCACCTGTAAGAATATATTTTGCATATTATTGAACTTAGTATTAGAATTTTGCATACACTAAGAAAATTTGCCTAACACTTTCAGTTTCAATATTTACATAAATGGGTGTCTTACTTTAAAAGTGGTACAGGATATAAATAATAATAGCTCGAAAAGGTCTGGGTTGTATGGAATTATTTCCACCCGTTTACAATTGACTGCTCTCACATGTCGGGGAGTTAATAGAGCCCCGGATGAAACAAGGTAGTTCTTACCGTAAATGTCGATGATCCGTGATCTTCTCAAGCACAGCGGGATAACTTCCTTCAAGACTTCGGAAATACCGAACAACAAAGTATTAATGAGGTATGTCTTGAACTCGGTGACGAGCGCACAGCTTGATAGTCTTAGAGCTGGATCTTCCTTTTGTCAAGGAAGGGAGATTTGATGATTATCATAAAGAGTGGAGCATAAAAGACAACTTCACATCTTTATAAGCAATCAAAAGGTTGATGATATAGTATGACAGTGGTCTTTCGTAGTAATTAATTTTTATACCTCGCTTCAATATAATTTAATATCAGTAATTTTGTCGAGTTCACTTGACTAATTCTTGAAAGTATACACAGGGGAGAATAATGGTTAGACCGATAAAACACTTATTGGATAAAAAATATGAACTAACTTCAGATCTTGATTTGCAAAGTCTCCCATTGGAAGCGCTCCAATCAGTTTCTAAGAAAATGTCAACGAAGTTACAGATGGCAGGAATAAATTCTATTCCTGAACTTGCTAATGCATCAATAGAATTAAAAGTGGAAGGAATTAGTCAAAAAGAGATCAAAAAAGCTATATCGTATGCACAAGATGTTATGAAACATGCTAGCGAACCTGATATCCAAGAAGGTATAATGCCACTTGAGGAAATGTTAGATAAAAAGCATGAAATGACTCCTAGTAATGAACTTGCTGGTTTAGAACTAGAAAGTATTCAAGGACTAACTAAAACTGATGCAGCTAAAATTAGAAAGGCAAATATTGGATCAACAATTCAAGAACTCGCTGGGTCGAGTATAGATAGTTTAAGATCCGCAGGATTGACTGATTACAAAGCAGGTAGAATTTTTGACTTTGTCACAATGATTATGACTTACGCAGAACCAGAGCCAGTAGTTGAACCAGAGCCGGTAGTTGAACCAGAGCCGGTAGTTGAACGAGAGCCGTTAGTTGAACGAGAGCCAGTAGTTGATCTAGTGCGAGTAGTTCATCTAGTGAGAGTAGTTACAATAAGT
>NZ_JAHPYX010000154.1:0-18812 GCF_019058535.1 Candidatus Borrarchaeum sp. | reverse complement strand
CAGAACATATTTCCCAAACTAAAACAATAGAAACTGTGATCGTGGGACTTGGACGACAGGGAACTCGCCATGCTAAGTTAATGCATGATTACGGTACAACAATTACTTGTGGTGTCGCTCCTGGGAAAGGCGGCACAAGAGTTCATGAGACTATTCCTGTGTATGAAACGGCTAAGGAAGCGTTAAAATCTCATCCGAACATTGCAGTAGCTAGCATCTGGCGTCATTACTCCACTGCAAAAGATGCTACAATTGAAGCCATAGAAGCAGGAATCCCAATTGTCGTGTTAATCACCGAAGGGATTCCATTACGGGATGTAAGGGACATACTAGTAGCGGTTCGAAAACATAATACTATTTTGTTCGGAGGCAATACTCCAGGTATCATATTTCCTCCTGAAGGAATAAAAGTGGGCATGTTACCAGATATTTTTCATCCTGAAGAAGTTAAACTTGGTCAAGCTGGACCAAAAGGCGTGACAGTAATTTCAAGAAGCGGTGCGATTCTTTATCATCTATCTGATGCATTATCCAGCGCTGGCATAGCTCAAAACGCAGTCTTGGGAATTGGTGGCGATGGTGCTATTGGTTCTCGTTTTATTGATCTTGTTCAATTAATTATGAATTATAAAAACACAGATTTAGTAGTAATCGCGGGCGAAATTGGAGGAATGCAAGAAGAATCTTTAGCCCAAGATATTCAGCAAAATCCTGAAAACTACATAAAACCTTTAGTAGCTCTAATATCAGGTGCTAATGCCCCTGCAGGTAAAACAATGGGTCATGCGGGTGCTGTTGTCGCTCCAGGACAAAGTTATGGCACCTATGAATCCAAAAAAACAAGTTTAGAAAGAGCAGGAGTAGTAGTAGTTAATTCTCAAAGGGATTTAATTCAAGAAGTTAAACGACTTCTAAATAATAGACGTTATTTTCGAGTCGAGGATTATTATAAACGAATGCAACAAATATGGGGCGCTAAACCACCTGAACCAACATGGGGCACTCTTATTACGAAAGTTGTTCCAAATAATTTGCTTATAAGGGGGTATCCTCTCCAGGAGTTAATAGAAAAGAAAAATCTGCTTGAAATTGCATTCCTTGTTATTCAAGGAGAATTCCCTAAGTCAACTGAGCTTACAGAACTTGAAAAGTTAGCTTTACGAGCAATCAGAGATGACTTTCCCGTAATCAATCTAACCATAGAACCAAGCTCTCAAGATATCTCTAAAACTATTGGAACGTATCTCTTGTTAGATGACAGACTGCTGATGGAGGAAATTCGAAAATTACAACCCATTAACAAACTAATCTATACTTTAGGTCGCGTAACAAAATATTTCGCATTAGTATTTGGAAATCATAGATTTCTAGACAATCTTCCAGAAAATTCACCATTTTCAAATGCAATTTATCGTGCGTTTGTTGGTGAAGAAAATCCCGACCCTAGGAAAGTTAGATTGCTAGAGGCTATGATTTCTGCATGTGTTGATCATGGAGTTACGCCTCCTTCTGCTCAAACAACTCTTTTGTTAGCTTCTTCTAGAACCTCATTTGAAGTTGCTTTAGCAGGCGGAGTTCAGGCAATAACGGATGTTCATGGAGGTGCAGGTGCTAAAGCGGCAGAATTCTTTTTGGACATAATTAAAAATTCAAAAGAAAAGAACTTTACATTAGAAGAATCCGCATTTGAAGTGGTAGATAAAATCAGACGTTCTGGTAAACGTATTCAAGGATTAGGTCATAGAATACACACCAAAGATCCTCGTCGAGACATTCTCTGGAAATTATCAGAAGACGCTAAGGAAGCAAAGGAATGTGTAGAGTTATCTAAAATGCTTCCTAAAATCTTTCATAGAGTTAAAGGCATGAGTTTACCTATTAATGTGGATGGAGTAATAGGAGCAATTACTGCTGATATGAAATTATCTCCGCTATTAGCCAAAGTTATTTTTATTTTCGGTAGAATGGTCGGGCTTGCAGCACATTATTTTGAAGAAGTCCAGACACAATCTCCTATGCGAATGATTGTATTTAAACAAGCTGTATATAAAGGAAAAGACGTTAGACATATTAAGTCAATTACCCCACCCTGACGGATGGAGTCTTCTTGCAGAGGTTAGATAAAGTATTCTCGTGGCCATGTAAATCTTTTATCAATCTTCTGGCCAGCAATAAAGTCCCTCGGTGGCAGAGGCAATCTTAATTGCCAACTCCGCGTCAAATAAATCCCTGCGAATTATCTCGCCCCAACATTCAGGACTTCCGTTAGCTTCGGTTGGAATAACATAACTTTCTGGCCGCTTGTTAGTGAAAATATAGATGTCATCCGACTCCCAAAGATCCCCTACTTGGAAACATACGCGAATTATATCGTTCCATTGAAATTGAGCTTTCCATTCTTCGCCATCAGGCGGATTAACATCTAAAAAAACTGTATTTTCATTAAACGAGACATTATACCAAATCAAGAAAACACCTTTAATTGATTCAATTAAGTAAAAAACAAATTTGCAAAGCAGAATTTGATTATATTTCATTCAATTAATTCTTGAACTGTTTTTAGACCTTGGCCAATTAGTTCCATTTCCTCATCTGAATAGTCGTTTTTCAACTGTCTTATTAGTAATTCTGCTTCATAGAATTTCCCCATATCTTTATTAAAACTAGCAAGAATAAGGGAACGTGCTATGATAAAGATCGATTCTTTTTTTACAGCTTGTCTTTTCCCCTTGCTCTCTTTAAGAAGCTTATTTAATGTTATGAGTCCTTCCTGAGGATTTCCTGCAAGTATCCATGAAATTGAAGATAATGCAGTATATTTTGCAGCTGCAGCTATTTTGCCTTCTGAAATTTGTTTTTTTGCAAGTTTTTCATAATTTTCTGCCTTTTCTCTATAATGAGGCAAGAAACCCATACTGGAATCAGCCTCTTCTATTGTCTCAACTGATTCAATAATACCACCCGCTTCTGTAGTAAGTGTGTCGATTGTAATTTCATTTTCTACTGTAGGCATTTCTACCGTAGGAACTTCTTCTGTTGTTTCACCTACTTCTGTTGTAGTAACACTCACTTCAGTTGCAGGGCTTGTCTCTGTAGGTTCAGAGGGTGGTTCGGGAGTGACTTTTCCTGTAACCTCTTGTTCAATCACAGTTTCAATTTCTTTCGTAAGAGCTTCTTCTATGGAATAATGCTTTGCATGACCAACTGCTGCTTCAACTTGCATTTCTGAAATTGTTTGAAGTACTGCACTTGGTCGTACTAAACCCCCACTTTCTTTTGATTGATTATATGAGACTTGGAGCGATTGTTCTAAGGATGCGATTTTTTCACCAATATCTGAACTTCTTAAGGAAGGCGTAGATTTCAAAGCATTGTTGTATAACTCTTTTACTTCTTTGGCTTCCTGAAGAGCTTGATCATAGTACTCATGCTTTTTTTGAAACATAATCAATTTTATTCGACTAAGAATAGCTTTTAAAAAATCCTTAAGCTGAGGACTTGCAAAAAGGGCAGACGCTTCACGATATAAAGTCAAACAGGAAATATTATTGTTTTCTGCTAAACGATCGGCCTCTTGAAATGCTTCCACTGCTTTAATGCAAGTTGCTGAGTCTTCTTGATGTATACAAACGCGCCTTACATATTTTTTTGTAATTTGAGAGTTCTTTAACTGACAAAATATTCTATCTTCTTCCCTCTGAAGATATCTGCAGTCCATAATATCATCCGTAATTCAGGTCTTGTTATGGTTTACTTAATTTAATTAAAAAATACATCTTTTTTTGTATTTCTGTTTTGCAAATTTTGAAATTTTTCAAAAATAATAGAATAGAATACAGGTTTAATTATAACTTGAAGTCAAGTAGAAATAGCTAAGCAGAGTAAATTAGATTGCTTTTGCTGCTACCTTTTCAACAATGTATATGGCAAAATCAGGACAATACCATTCACAGAGCCTGCATCCATTACAGCGTTCCATATTAACAACTTGTGGTACGCGTTTACCACTTTTTAAATCATTATACATCTTAAGGGCGTCTCTTCCACAAAATGCAACACAGAGGCCACAGCCTTTGCAAAGTTCCGGCTCAACTCGGACAAAAAACTCAGGTTTGTCTTTTGGCATATAAAATCATCACCTGTGATAGGAGGAGTATTTTTTGCACTTTTTTGCCTGTTAATTAGTTTTTTTAATCTTTTCGTTCATTTTTAGCCCTGACTTTAACCATTCCTTTATGCACAGCACATGATACGCAAGCAGTTTTTGTGACCCGTCTTCGAGGTATAAAAGCCCCTTGTTGCCTTAATTCCTTCGAAATACGCGGATCGACCAGCGTGACATATTTTGTTACTTTCTTAGCTTTATCTCTAGGAACAAGTTTACCACAGAAACTACATTGAACCCTAGTGGACGCCCCTTTTTTACCTTTTGATCTTCCGCCTGACTTTCTCTTTTTACCCATTTTTTTCACTCATCTGTTTTTTACTTTTCAGAGAATTAAACTCTGACTTTAGACTTGCATGTAAAGTCTAAAGAGTATACTTTTAAAGGTTATGTTATTAGACAGTTTTCGCTCTTTAAGATTAACTCCTTCAATATCTAACACTCAAAAAAATATTTAGAATAACCTACAACACCAAGAGTTTTTAAAATAAGCACATTACTCTTTTCTTGTTCTACGCTTATCCATTCTTGTAAGATGGTCAGATAGCATCATTTTAATAGCCTCTCTGTCAAAAATCATGTCCCCTTGCAAACCTACAAGTTCGTCCTTGATATTCGTTTCCACCCGCGCATATAAAAAATCTCTAACGGCAGTTCGGACACAGTCACTGAAGCTGGTAAATACACCTTGATTAACTAAATGTTCAATAATACGTACATCAACACGGCTAAAGGGAATCGTTTTAGTTACGTATGGTTTAATATTCTTCTCATTCTTAGTGTCTTTTTTTGTTCTAGGCATTAAATCGCCTTTACTCTTTATTTAAGATTTAGAATTATTCGAATAGAGGGTAGAGAATGTTGTCGATTAATATTTTCCATCGAATGCCTTATGCGAGTAGCAAACGAATAATTCTAACTTTGTACACCAATTTCTTATTTTAAAATGATATCTGTTTAAATCACTATTTATAGATACTGCCGAGAAAAAACCTATTTTTGGAGAGAGAGAAGACAAACTAGGCAGATTCAACCCGTTTTATTTGTCCATCATCTGCAATAACAAAGGGAACTAATTTAATAATACCCTGTGGACATGCAGCAGCACATCTAATACACTCATCGATCGATAAAACGTATTCTGCACAAATTTTACGATCCACTTCAATGTCTAAAACCGTCTTTTTAAGGGCTTTGACTGGGCAGACATTTATACAGATCTTGCAGTTGTGACAATAATTACGATTTGTCAATTCGGGTGAATAGAAGACTTTTTCAGGCACAGAAATCCCATCGATTCCAACTTTATGCTAGTAGTTGTGTAGTCACCTTATTAGTTTATTTGAAGTGGCATTTTCATCGAACCTAATAATTCAACTCCGACTGGCCGCTGTAAATTTAGCTTATTTCATAGGAAAAGTAGTAGAAAAATCAGAAAAAACAAAAAGTGCCTTTTAGGGCAATTCTATAAGAAATTCAAACAGCTGTTGTTTGAATTTAAGATCACAGCTCGCTATAGAGAAGGTTTTTTAGTTCTATAGTGAATATCTTTATCAAAAATAACAAGAAAATGGTTTTCATCATATAGAAGTGGTTTTTGAAAACCCTCAGCAATCAACCTTAGTTCTTCCAGTGAATCAACTTCGATTATAACTATCTCTGGATCTTCTTCAGGGTGAAAAATACTAGTTATTTTGATTGGATAAATGAGGCAACGCTCATCATATGCAATAAGCTCGGTGAAAACTATCACTTCCTTTCTTATTTTGTGCTTTTCGTTTTAATTAGTACTATTGTTTATAATTCTAGAGAGACCATCGTACAAATGAAAGCTAAAAGAGCTATCCGAAGAAAAACAATAATTAGCCAAAATTAGCCGACAAAATTATGTTTGAAAAACAGGAGAAAATGTCAATGTGTTTGCTTCGAGATAGATAATCTTTTTTAAGATCCTGAGAATATGAAAAACTGAAAAGTCCAAAAGGTAGGCGTCATGGCAGTAAAAGGTGTTATAATACGTCCTCCAGTTGAAGCACACTCGGTTCTCATTGGAGTAACGGAGGGTTGCACTTGGAATAACTGCAGATTCTGCAGTGTTTACAAAGGAGTGCAAGACTATCGAGTTCGATCCAAAGAGGAAATTTTCAATGACATTGAACTATGGGCACAAAATTACGGTTGGAATGGAAGAGTATTTCTTGCTGGTGGAAACGCCTTGTCGGCACCAACCGACTTACTAATTGAAGTAATCGATCGAATAAAGCAAAGATTTCCAGTCGAACACATTTCTTGTTATGCCAAGAACCACGATCTGCTTAAGAAAACACCCGCGGAATTAAAGAAATTAAGAGAAGCAGGATTAGTTACATTGTACGTGGGCTTGGAATCAGGGAGTAACCTAGTCTTAAAACTTATGAATAAAGGAACTACAGCAAGAATGATGATAAAGGCCGCTAAGAAGGCAATTGAAGCGGGATTTCGGCTTTCGTTGTACGTGATTTTAGGACTCGGAGGCAAAGAACATACCGAGATTCACGCAAAGGAGACTGCTGATGTTTTAAATGAGATAAATCCTCCAATATTTCGATTCAGGACGCTGAATTTGTTCCCATGTGCTCCTCTATATGATGAATTGAAATCTGGTAAATTCCAAAGACTTACTCCTTTTGAGACTATTCTTGAGCTCTACAACATCCTGAAAAGGATAGAATCGCACGTAACCAGTGAAGTGTTTAATGATCATATTAGCAACTATGAAAATTTTGAAGGTAAACTGCCAGAAGATCTTCCTGGAATGCTTAAATTATTGGAACAACGCCTTAAAGACCCACAGACTAAAAAACTTCGACCAAAATGGTTAAATCATATGTAGTTTTTTTATTCTATAAGACTACTGGGTTCACCTTTGATCAGAAAATGATTTCTTTGAGTGTGTGATGTTTTGGGTTCAAGTTTAACTGCAGAAGAACTGATGGAACGTGCAAATACCTATTTGAAAGACGATGACTTTGAAAATGCCGCGGAAAACTACTTCCAAGCAGCAAAGGCGTTCATTGAAACCGGAAAGTATTATTTTTCAAGAGAAGCGTTTATTTCCATGTCAGTCCTTCTCGAAAAAGGAACAAAATATCTTTACTACATCCTAGAGAAAGCAAATGAACTGGCAAATGATTTAAATGACGCGAATGTACCAGAAATCTCTGGCGAAGTTCTTATGTTCTGTGCAAATGCGGCGTATGACATGAACGATATTGAACAGAGTGCATATTACTATGAGAAGGCATTTCAACACTATGCAATGTCAAATCTTGAAGAATATCGCGATGTCTCTGTGGCATGCCTTCTTAAGGCTGCATATTCATATTATACTTCTACTTTGTCAGAACTCGATAAAGAAGAACAATTAATTTTGAAGGCAGTTGAACTTCACCATAAAATGGAGAAATCAGTTCTCGAAATAGAAAGCAAACTCTCCGATTTCGTGAGAAGAAATCAATTTGAAAAAGCCTCTGAAGGATATAAACAGTTGGCTGAAATATTACTTTCGGAGATCGATAGTTTAAGGGATCTTATGACCGACTTCAAAGATTTTGATGCTGTAGCTGTAAACGTAAAAGCAAGGCTTATTCACATGGCGGCTGAAAATCTCTTAAAAGCTACACTTTTGAGCACCTCAGAACGGGGCGAATTATTAAAAACCACGTCGCAATTATTTGAGCAAGCAACAAACTTAATGTTCGGCTTAATTAATGTTGAGCAAGTAGATCCTGAGGATATGCAGCGTTTTGGTTTTGATTTTTTGCTAGCAACACTTCTTAAAGATAAAATAAATGGCAAGAAAGAAGCCAAAAAGTTTTACGATGAGATTTTATTCGAAATGATTGATGAAGATCTTAGATTGACTGTTCTTGAGAATAAATATGTTCAAACAGCTTCATTCATTCTTGAAGATCAGTCACATCTACTATTAAGAGCATTACAAAGGCTGCCAATTGGTAGATTCGAAGAATTGCGGGATATATTTGTCGATATGATTAAGAACCTTTAGCAGCTCATTATTCACTGAATCAGCTAAAACTCAATGTGAATTCTCTGAAAATTGTGTGAGTAGATATGAGAAAACACGTGCTTTACATTTCCGAAAACTATGAAGATTTAAGACTTATTGAAGATCTATTAGAAAAAGTTAAAGAGAGACATCAAGTTGATTATCAAATAGTTACTTCTGATATGCTTAGTAAAACTGATATTGAGGGTATCTTGGATCAGATAAGAATGGCAAGCCAAAGAGCTAAAATCCTTGTTCAGTAGCACAGGTTCGGAAGTGGCAATCAGAAGTCCAACACTTATCTGTCACACCTCTACACCTTTCACAAGATACAGAAGTAATGCTTGAATCAAAATTTTTTTTAAAGAATTCAACTAGTCTATCATGTAGTTCATCATCACCATGTGACGCGAGATAAATTTCGCATGCTGCACAATTTAATCCACAAAAACTGAGATCCCATCCTGTTTTTGTACCTTTATTCATTGCTTTTCTCCACATTAATTTTTTAAAGTAAAGTGCTATGACGATCCCTTGATCCAGCCTTTACTTTTTCTGTCGCGTAAATATAATTCGATAATTTTCACATTCAGATTTAAAACACTCAGTGCATCCTTCCATTTTCCCTGGCCCTGATTTTAAGGTCACTCGGTTATGGGGAAGAGCAAAAGACTCGATATAAATGAATTATAAAACTTTAATGACAAACAACTCCTCCAAGCATTTTAATACCAGATAACCATCTTGAAATGCTTGAGGAAAACTCAAATAGCGGATTGTTATCCAAATACAACATTTTAATAGTTCTAATATTAACAATAGAATCTGGTAATGTTGTCAAATTATTTCCACGTAAAATTAGTTCAGATAAAGACTGTAAATCTCCAAAACACTCAGGTAAGTTTTCTAGCTCATTAAATGCAAGTCGTAGTCTGACTAATTTGTTAAGGTTACATAAACCATCAGGTAGAACTTCTAAATTGTTGTTTTCAAGCCACAGAGCTTCTAAATTCTTCAAGTTGCTAATATTAGGTAGAGATAATAACTGATTCTCTTGCAAATATAATCGTTTTAATTGAATCATCCAATTAATACTATCAGGTATGGTTTTCAATTTATTTTTGCTTAAATACAATTGTATCATTGCAGATAATTTTCCAAAATTATCTGGTAATTCTATTATTTGATTGTTATGAAGATAAAGAAACTGAAGCGAAGGAAGATCACATATTGAATCAGGTAATCTCTTGAGCTTATTACTTGTCAAAATCAATGTTTCAAGGTGTATTAAACCAGCTATTCCCTCTGGTAGATGATTAATTAAATTTGATCCAAGACTTAAATATGTTAAATTGGTCAGCTTACCAATTGTATCAGGTAAGGTTTTTAATTTATTCCCATGAAGATTCAGGTTCACCAATTTTTGTAATTTCTGTATACTGTCTGGAATTTGAGTTATTTTATTATCCATTAGCTCTAATGATTTCAATTCATTCAATTCATTAATTTCTTCAGGAAATTCTTCGATTTTTTTCTTACCCAAACCCAATTCAATAATATTAGTATTTTCAACTACGAATCCAATTGAACTCGGTTCTACTTTATTAACAATAGGTATTATAAACCCTAATTTCTCTTCTAATCTTGTAATAATATCTACTTCTACTTGAGTAATTTTTTCTCCCCTGAAATCCACAGGATCATTATTGGAACTCATTATGTGCTTACCTTAATAAATGGATTGAGAGTAATATCAGAAGTTTTGTTCCATCAGGTCACAAGTATTGGGATCACAGCTTCTTTGCAACCGTGAACTACCACCCTACAAGTAGGGTGGCTTCCTGTATCCTCCATTCCCCAACGGGACATGTCAACCAGGCTCTACGGGCAGTTCCTGCCCTGATGATGACAGTGATTCTATATAGCGGGTTGATCGGTGTAACACCGTGATGGCAGAATTATGGTCTCTAGCTAACACCAGTCCACAGTAAGGACAGCTGTGGATTCGTGTTGCCAGTGTTTTCGGCACCAGCTTCCCGCACTGGCTACACAGTTGTGTGGTATTATAGGCACTCACATATTCTACGAGAGTACCAGCTTCCTCCGCTTTGTACTCCGTAAAACACATTAGTTGTCCCCATCCTGCGTCACTAATCGACTTAGCTACATGATGGTTTTTGACCATGTTGGTGATCTTTAAGTTCTCATACACAATTAGGTCATAGTTATCGACCAATTTCCGACTGAGCTTGTGATGAAAGTCCTTTCGTTGATAGTGTATCTTCCTATGTACCTGTGCTACCTTTTTGTTCTGCTTGTAGCGGTTATTTGAGCCCTTAACCTTCCTGTCTTTCCTTCGCTGCTCTTTGGCTACTTTCTTCTCTGACGTTCTCAACCAGCGGGGGTTAGCTATGGTCTCCCCATTATTTAACGTCAGTAAACTCTTCAGCCCAACATCTACCCCTATCGCTTTCTGTAGCTTTCTCTGGGACTCATGATTGGGAAGTTCTACTGAAAAACAAGCATACCAGTGGTCGACATCGCGTTTGATGGTACAGGTCTTGATCACGCCTTCAGAGGGGATAGGACGGTGTAGTTTAATGGTGATAGCTCCAATCTTCGAGAGGCGGAGTTTCTTCTTGCGGTAATCGAGGGTGAACCCACTTTGCGGGTAGGTAAAAGAGTCATATCGGTATTTCCCCTTAAATCGCGGGTAACCTGCTTTCTCACCCTTCTTGATGCGTCTAAAAAAGTTGTTAAAAGTCTTATCCAGTCTTCTCAGTGTGTCTTGGAGTACCTGAGAATGAACTGCTTGTAAAAACTGGTTGGTCTTTTTAGCGCCTTTCAGTTGATTAGCTTGCTCACCATAGGTAACTGATTTTTTATAAGTTTCCCATGCGTTTTTCCGCTCGGCAAGACCGTTGTTGTACAACAGTCGACAGGTAGTGAGCCATTGAGTTAAAGTAGTCGCCTGTTGTGTGGTCGGGTACAGGCGATATCTGTAAGTCCGTTTCATCACACCTATCCCTGTTTTCCCTCTGTTATTCATTTTATTAGATGTACTAGACGCAAAAACCTATTTAAAGATTGGGGACACTATGGTGAAAGTGAAAACGCAATTCATCCCCCCTAACAAGTTGAGGGGTCTTCTTGCGAAATAGTTACCATAAACAATTTTGGTGTAGAATAATAATACATGTTTACAGTATCAAGAATTTGAAAATTTCCCTCAATTATCAAACTTTCTAATTCAGAGAAAGTGATTCCTTTTATTTAGTGATTCCTTTTATTTAATCATCCAAAAACACAATGCGAAGTCGTAAAATAAAGTGAGTAGATATGAGAAAACATGTTCTTTACATCAAAGAAAACTATGAAAATCTAAGGGATATTAAGGATCTATTAGAAAAAGTTAAGGAAAAACATCAAATCGATTATCAAATAATCACCTCAAATATGCTTAGCGAAACCGAAATTGAAACAATCTTAGATCAGATAAGAAAAGCGAGCCAAAGAGCACAAGTGCGTGTAAGTAGTAGTGGAGGGGGTATGTTACCAATCTCAAGAAGTAAAAAATTGAATGTAAATCAGATACCGATACTTCTTGTAATGGATCAAGAACGACCGTGGCATATCTTTCCTAATGAAAAGGGCGGAAAAGGACAGAAGTTTGAGATAAGTTTTTATCTAGAAAAACTTCTTGAATCTGACCAAATAGAAGGATTTGAACAACTGGCTTTATCTGAGGAGGATATTGATAGAATTTTAGCAAACTTCCCTTCTATGATTGAAAAAGGGTTAAAATACGAATCTCGAGAAGTTGAAGTTGAGGGTGGAGTAATCGATATGGTTTTTATTGATTCAAAGGAAAATCACATGTTGGTTGAAATTGAGATTAAGGGAACTGATGCTGCTATAGGGCAAGTGAGTCGATTCTCCATCCCATATGCCAAGAAATTTGGTATACCGCATGAAAAGATACGTAAGGCAATTGTCTGCATTGAAATTTCTGAGAGTAGAATTGTCGCCTGTAAGGAAAATAATATTGAAGTTTATCAATTTGGCATCAAAAGTCGAGTCTAGCAAGTCTTTTTTTATCTTTGTTTCTTTTGAAGAAGTTTAATAAGTAACGAGAGCATTTTTTATTATAATGATATCTTCATTATTATTTTATAGCATATAGTAGATCTGGAGGCGTTTTAGTGTCAGATGTTAAAATCTCAGAAGTTGTACTCTATCGTTGCGGCGTGGGATTCTTCGCTGCAACTGGAATGCATGATAGTAAAGAACTGAAGCTGTTTTTTAAGCAAGAAGCATTAGATGACCTTCTCAAATCCCTGATCGTGCTTGTTAAGGGCGATAAAGTTAGGAATGTTGCGTTTGATTCAAAAGTCGAGATTAATGAAATTTTGAGATCGCTAAGTATTACTGTCCCTACGACTGAATCCTTCAAAGGACTACTTCGCGAACTGGTTGGAGAAGAAGTAGAAATTGCCCTTAAAGAAAGTACTATTCTAGGAAAAATTGTTGGAACTGAAAGCGAGGAAACAGAAAAACGAGAAGTTTTTGTGGCTTTAATAAAAGATCATTCTGGTAAAATTAATGTAATTCGATCTTTAGATATTCAAGGAATCTCTATAAGAAATGAAAAATTGCAGAAGGACTTGGATATTGCGTTAGAAACCATCTCCAATACTAAGCGGGAGAATATAAAAGCGATAAGCATCAATTTTACGAGTGAAGAACAAAAGGACGTTTTCATTGGTTTCATTGGTTCCATACCTTCTTGGAAGATCGCTTATAGACTTATTCATTCTGAAGATGAGGCAGCCATTCAAGGATGGGCGATTGTAGACAATACTACTACAAATGACTGGGATAATGTTATGTTGACCCTGGTGACGGGATTACCTATTTCATTCGTGTACGATCTTTATTCACCGTGGCGTATAATGAGACCACGTATCGAACGTCCATCTCAATATGGAATTGAACCCGTTATTGCAGAAGGTACATTGGAAGATATGACTTCTGATAGAAGAAGAGGAATGCGAGCCAAAAAAACAAAAGCTGAAAAAGAATACGCACCACCTGCTCCCGCCCCTACTTCAGGTATGGCTTTTGCAGCAGATTTAGCTGAAGAATTCGATAAGTCAGTTCAAACAGCCGCTACTACAGAGGAAGTTGGAGATTTCTTCGTGTTCAAAATAGATTCTCCTGTGAAGATTCTCAGAAATCAAAGTGCCTTGGTTCCTTTGTTCCAAGCAAAGGTTCCTTCAAGCAAGATAGCTTACTATGTTCCTGGCAAGACTGATAAAAACCCATTGTCGTGTCTAAAAATTGTAAACGACTCTCCCTCAAACATCGTTATAGAAGCTGGTCCTGCGACAGTTTTTATTGACAATGCATATTCCGGAGAATGTATGATGAGTCATCTTCGTGTTGGTGATGAAAGCCTGCTAAATTATGCATTGGAACAAGAAGTTCTTATAAATCGAGAGACACGCTATGAATCACGTGGTGTTGGAGTAGACATCAGCAAGGAATACATAGCAGAACGATTACTTGAAAAACAGATTATAACATATGACGTGAAAAACAAGAAAAAGGAAAAACTAATTTTAATTATCGATGAACCAAAATCAGATTTTAAGCCTATCGGGAAAGAACTTCCAATAGAAAAGACAAACAATTATTTACGTTATCAATTTACGCTTGAACCAAAAGAAACATTTACAGCGAAACTTGAATTGGAGCGAGTTAGATATACTTCAACATATAAAGCGCACCTTACAAAAGAAGATTTAGATCGATTATTGGCCGATAAACTCATCCAAGAACATCAGTATGCTCAGTTATTAGAAATTATAAAAATTAAAAAGGAAATCAAAGACCTAGAACAAGAAGAAGAACATTTGGAAACTATGGTTGATGCTGCAAATACTGAACAACAACGTCTTAGAGAGAATATCAAAGCACTTGGAACTAGTGAAGAAGAAGTCAAATTACGCAAGAATTATGTTAATAAATTATCCGAGCAGGAAACTGAGATCGAGAAGCTTGTAAATAGACGCGCAGAGATCAGGAAAAAACTCATTGAACTGAACAAAAAACTATCAAGCAAGTTAAAGTAGTCCAATAGTTAAAAATAAATATCCTGTAGATACTTTATACGGAATCGAGGGAAAGTCCAATGAAGGTTGCCATAATAGATGCAAAGGATAAACGCGCGATAGGTTTTGCCTTACGATGGGCGAAACATAATGATGTCAACCTCATTATTGGATCTAAGGATGAGAAATTTGCTATTGAAATCGCAGAAGAAATTCGAAATATTACAGGCGCACCAGAAGATCGTGTCACTGCTATGAAATTGGACACCGCCGCAAAAAACGCAAATATTGTTGTTCTAACTGTTCCATTTCAAGAACAAATTCCTATGCTTGAAGAAATAAAAGAATATCTGAACGAGAATACCATTTTAGTAGATACAACACTTCCGATAGAATTAACAGATGATGGTGAGCCAGTTTTTATGCAAACTGAAGCTGGTTCCTGTGCTCAACAAGCAAGTCAGATATTAGGAAACCATGTGAGAGTTGTTTCAGCCTTCAAACCTCTTGGAGCAGAATGTCTGTCTGAAATTGACGAAGAATTGACTTGTGACGTTATAGTGTGTAGCGATGATGCTGACGCAAGAAAAGCAGTAGTAAATCTAGCAGAAAAACTTACTTCCCTTAAGATTACAGAAGGGCCCCTATCTTTTGATATTCTCTCAGAAAAGTTTGTTGCAACATTGATCAACTGGAATAAGAAATGGGGACAGTTGTGCAACGTCATACGGGTACCGATGGAAGGCGTTGAAGGGTCGATGTGCAGTTGTGTAAACCCATTTTTGAAGGTATGTATGAACAGAGGCATAAAATGTCTGTCCATATGATTAGGCTGATTATGTCAATCACCCCCTAACAAGTGAGGGGGCTTGTTCCGTGAGGTAATAATTCTGAACAGTGCTTTATCGGATCTAGAAGATCATTTTCTTGTTCTTCTCCATGAAAACGAAGGCATTTTTCCCATGTATGAACGATGGGATATTGGTACGTCAGCGCTTTCTCAAGGTGGTAAATTGCTTTTCTGGTACGCTGGAAAGCTTAATATTGGATCAAAGATACTTTTAAAAATGGTTCGGCGCTTTTTAAAAGGAGGACTTATTGTAAGAAAGGACTGTAAGAGAATTAACTCTCCAGTAATGCGATATGTTCTCACAGAGACGGGAAAAGAAATTGCACTTCAAATTAAGATGAGATATGAGGCAGGCCCCTGTCTGAAGCCCCCCAAGGAATGCTATGTCAAGGTATTAACAAAGTCGATTGGAAGTAAAGGTATAGAACAACCGCTTTTTGCGATAAAGAAAGGAAATATATTATCACTCGAAAATGTCACATTAGAAAAAGAAGTCCTAGGTAACTCAGAATTCGTTATCACACGTGGGGACACGACTATTGTTACAGTTCGAAAAGAACACAAAGATTGTAAAGAGTTTGAAATTCTCATAAAATCATATATATTTGACGCTGAATTTATTGAAAAGGCAAAACGCTACGCACTTCTTCTTCTAAGAAAAAGAGAGAGAAATATTGAACTTCGAGAAACCTGTAAGTTTGTTCCTCTTGTGCTTCTCCCAGATGACTACTTCTCAGAAAAAACCCGTCTTCGGAAAAAAACCAAAAAACTTATCGAAGAGTGGAAAGAACATTCTCTGAAGGAAACATAGTTTTCTATAATCTACACACATTTTTAGAGCCTCATTGAAGCCAATGCTTGAATTGATCACCACCTAAAGGAAGGGGTTTTACTGCATAAAAGTAGATAAAAAATGAAGGACAGTCCGAGAAGCAAATAGTATACTGTACTATCACAATTACACAAGAACATCCTATTTTTTTTAAAACAAGATCGTAGAGCTTTTTTGGTTGAAAAGAGATTATTCTGTGGATCTCGTTTTCTTTGTATTAATCTGATTTTTACTGGTAAAGAATTGCGAAAGTTCTAAATATACGAAGAAAGTTCTCAAAAAAAATATTAAGGATCGGTGAAAAATTAACTTAGATAATTATGGAGCTTAAAAATTTTAAGAGGGAAAAAACAGTGAAAAAAGGCAGAGTTGTTGTTATCGCCTGTCTTGCATTCCTTTTACTAGCAATGACAGTATTCCCTAACGCTACTGTTGCACAAGATAGCCAAGAAAGATACGAGGAGAGACATTACCAAGTCTACGATCAGCAGAATGGTATGTGGCGCTGTGAATTTGTTGTGATCTTAAGAGTCCAAGAACCGATCCGTGAGCGAGATCAAGCATCATGTCGCGGAGAACTTCAAATACGTGGGATCGAACCAGGTTCAGAATTGTTGATCGAAGGGTATCAGTGGGAAGTTAGTACAGTAGATATGGATCATACTTTCAGTGGCGGAGATGATATCTCCCACACGTTGTCAAATAATGGCGAAAGATATGACACTAAATTAAACCTCGATGAGTTACCTAGTGATTATGAAGGTAGAGTAGATATTTGGCTAGCATTCTATTATTCATTTAAGTATAACGGACAATATATTGTAAATAACCTCGAAGCAAACACATGGACCTATGATGTTTATGCAGAAAGGGATATTGGCATTAAATCTCCAATTCCAGATATGCCAATAGAGGCATTTTTTGGTATAGTCATAGGATTATCCATTATTGCAGTATTAGGCGTTGTGGTATTTAGACAACGAAAGAAACTCCAAACGATACCTTTAACGCCCATTGTAACAAACCCAGCAGGCAGTCCTGAAGCAACATTAGCATTTTCTGACGCATCGTTTGTTCCAGGTTTGGTATCTTCGAAACGGGGATATGAAACCGCAGGACAATATTTGAAAGTTGGTATCAAAGTTGAAAACAATTCACCCCAGAGCATCACAGATGTCAGTGTAAAGTTAGAAACTCCTCAAGCCCTTGAAAAAATCAATCCGAAAACAGGTATAATAGATCTGGGAGTAATTAAGCCTGGTGGTTCTCAGTCAGCGAATTTTCAGCTTCAGCCCATTCGCTGCGTTGACGACATTTTGACCGGGATAATCATGTTCCGCGATCCTACAGGAAAATTATATACACAGGACATGAAACCCCTAGAACTAAAATCCGTATGTCCTATGCTTACGGGAGAGGATGCCGACCAAGAATGGATTTTGATGTCCCTAAAGAAAGGGAAGCTAAAAAGTAATAAAGCAAGTTTCAAATTTGATGGTGATCCAAACGTGGCGTTTGCAATGGCAGAACAACGAGTCAGAGGGCTTATACCCATCGATCGGGATGAAAGGTTTGTTGGAGAACACGGAGATCATTACATTGCCTACAGCGCCTATATTGGAAGGACTAAATACGGTGAATTCGATTTTGCAACAGAAATCACAGCATCAGGTTATGCGGGTCAGGGGTTGTTAACAGTCGCAGTATATTCAAATGAAGAGGCTATTCTTACTGGTTTCATCTTTGAGGTCATGCAAGACGTAAAGAAGAACATAGAAATAACTCAGGAAATCGACGTAGTAGATAAAGCATGTCCAGAATGTGGAGGGATGCTTGATATGGATAAAGTAGACGAAGAAGGATATATTAAATGCGGATTCTGTGATACAATGCTTCGAGTGCCTAAGTGGCAGCGCTAGAACTACTCTTCTCCTCCTATACTTTTCTTTGAATGCTTTTTATTTAACAAATTTAAAATCATTCTTTTTTAATATCAAATAACTCAGTACAGAACATATCTTCTTGGATGCTTTTCGATACAATTTTAAAGAATTGCGAATTAAAGTCTCAAGTTTAATTTAAAAGTTAACGGATTGATTTCTGTGTCTATTGATGTCTTTCTTGCAACATTTCTTCTATTAACAATATCAGAGTTAGGAGATAAGACACAGTTAGCTATAATCATACTGACTGCAAAATCCAGAAAGCCTGTCATTGTGTTTGTAGCAGCGATGACTGGATTTATTCTAATTAATGGAGTAGGTGTACTTATCGGGCAGATTATTGTTCAATTTGTTCCCTATTTATTTATTCGATTCTCGACAGGAATCATTTTCATTGTATTTGGCGTGATACTCCTTGTCAAATCCAAAAACACAAGCGATGAAAAGATAAATGATGAAAGTCTTATGGTAGATCAACATTCTTCTCTTTTTTTGACTGCATTTAGTTTTGTTGCTTTAGCTGAACTCGGAGATAAAACGCAAATTATTACAATTCTTCTTGTCGCAAATTATCAACTACCATTTGTGGTACTTCTTGGTGTACTTTCAGGCTTAGCCTTAGTAAGTGGAATTGGAGTGCTTGTAGGCGAATCTTTTTCACGGATAATATCTCCGAAAATGTTGCACATTGTTTCAGGTATAATCTTCATTGTTTTTGGCCTATTGACACTATTTGGAGTGTTTTAACTGATTCGACAGGAATCCTTCTTCCAACAGATAGGACTGAAAGGCGCTAGTGGAATTGTCTAGGCACCATTAGAGTTATAACCTATTAGCTAAAAAGCAAACTATTATGATAGT
>NZ_JAHPYX010000153.1:0-2799 GCF_019058535.1 Candidatus Borrarchaeum sp. | reverse complement strand
TGATCCATATGCCCATGAGAAAGAACTATGAAATCGATGTCCAACAGATCGATTTTCATTTTTTGTGCATTCTTAATAAACGCATCTGAATATCCTACATCAAACAGAATTTTTTTGTTTCCATCTTCAATAAAATATGATACAGCAGGCTCGCCGTAGAAATATCGATCTATTAAAGTATTATTATCCACAAGAACTGTTAATTTCATTGTGTTCTCCTCAATAGTAACATTGAAATTAACTATATAACTTAAGATCCCTCCCATAGAGAACGATTAAAATATTATAATTAAAAGTAGGCGGAATCCGAATGAGTGCTGTTTCAGGCGATTCAAAGGGACAGTTATCATATGAAGAATGTCTAGAGGTATTGGGTGAAGATATAAATGGACTCACAGAAACTGAAGCAGGCTCCCGGCTTGCACAATACGGATTTAATAAATTAACAGAGGAAGAGGAAAAAAATCCGATCTTCATGTTTATTGCGCAGTTTAAGTCGCCCCTCGTTTACGTATTAATCTTTGCAGCCGTATTATCGCTTTTTATGGAAGAATTAATTGATTTTTTTGTAATTTTGGCTATTTTGTTCGCAAATGCGGTAATTGGATTTACACAGGAATGGAAAAGTGAAAAAACCATACGCGCGATCCATTCATTGATTGAGGATAAAGCGATAGTAATTCGAGATGGTGATGAAATAGAAATTCCTGCAGAAAATGTTGTTCCAGGAGATATAATGCTACTTTCCGCGGGCCAAAAAGTTCCTGCTGATGCAAGAATTCTATTCGAAAGAAATCTGCATGTAGACGAGAGTTTGCTGACTGGGGAAAGCGTCCCCATAAAGAAAGATACTGTATGTCTAATCGAGGATCCATACTACTATGAGCAAGTCAACATGGTATTTTCGGGCTCTTTTGTTACCGAAGGTCGAGCTAGAGTCATCGTTACCGCCACAGGCGATAATACAGAATTAGGGAAGATTCACAAAGAACTTCAGGGAATTCAGGAGAAACCATCTCCGATGGCAATTCGTACAAAACGCCTTAGTTTATTTTTCCTCGGTCTTGCATTGTCATTTGTCGGTTTAGTAATTGGATTAGGACTCTATCGGGGACTTGAGGGGGCAGAACTTGCACTCTTAGCACTCGCTAGTCTCGTGTCAGCGATCCCTGAAGGATTATTAGCGGTTCTCACCATCGTTTTAGCTATAGGCATAACTAGACTCGCACGACAAAATGTAATTGTAAGAAACTTAGGAACAGTTGAAACACTCGGCATCACGAATGTAATTTGCTCAGACAAGACTGGTACACTCACTAAAAACGAGATGATGGTTCGTCGAATTTATACGAAAGGACAAATCTATGAGGCAAACGGAAGCGGATATGACCCACTTAGTGGTGGAATTTATCTTGAGGGCTATGGACCAGAAGGATGCCTACGTTCTCCAGGTTTTTGTTACCCTGAAGAAGCAGCGCCTCCAGGGGCATACGAGCCAATTAATAAAGATACTTTGAAACAATATCCTGACTTAGAAAGATTGTTGATATACATGGCTTTAGCTAACGATGCTGAAGTATATGCCGAATGTGAAGGAGGAGGACGCTGTACTGTGGTGGAGAAACATGATGCACCACACTTTTGGCGAGTTAAAGGCTCACCTACTGAGGCAGCATTGATTGTAGCACTCGAAAAAATTGGTTTACATAAGCATATACTCGACGAAATGTGGCCACGCATTGCTGAAATTCCGTTTTCTAGCGCAAGGAAATACATGTCAACTCTCCATGAGCTTGGCCCTATGATGTATGATGGGAGAGAAAATGGGAGAGAATTTGAAAACAAGAACCTAGTAATCGTTAAAGGTGCACCTGAAGCCCTACAAAATTTCGCTAAAGAAATGCCAGCTAAATGCCAAGCTATTGTAGATGAATATGCCTCACAAGGTCTACGAATACTGGCTTGCGCAGCTAAATATGTACCAACCAACGTGCGTCAAATTACAAAAGATGATCTTGAAGGGATAGAGTTTGTTGGGTTGGTCGGTATAAATGACCCACCACGAGAAGAGGTTCGTGATTACATCGAAAGAAGTAAGCTAGCAGGAATTTCTGTTAAGATGATTACTGGTGATAACGAACTAACGGCAAACGCTATCGCTGAAGAGATTGGTCTAATAAATCCAGATTCTGGTGGTAAAGCTTCATTCAGAGGCGATAGTTTAGATCAAATGAATGATGAAGAATTGAAACAAGTTGTTACTGAAGCCAAGGTGTTTTCTCGAACGAATCCGATACACAAATTACGAATTGTTAAAGCACTTCAGGAACAGGGTTCTATCGTTGCAATGACAGGAGATGGAATAAATGACAGTCCAGCGCTAAAACAAGCTGACATAGGAATTGCAATGGGGATTACAGGTACCGATATTGCTAAAGAAGCTGCTGATGTCGTTTTGCAAGATGAAAAATTTGAGGCTGTTGTTGACGGCATAGACCAAGGGCGGCATATTTTTAATAATTTCAGGCGTGTTGCGCTCTATCTACTTTCGACTAATATAGGAGAACTTTTACTCCTCATTTTAACTTTAGCGATCTTTCTCCATCCTGTTTTACTTCTGCCCATTCAAATTCTTTGGATCAACCTTGCGACTGACGGATTTCTGGATATTTCACTTGCTATGGAGCCAAAGGAGGAAGGACTTCTAGATAGACCGCCAAGATCGCTTGATCAGCGGATATTATCACGGGATACTGTCAAATTGGGAATTTTCTACGCATTAATAATGGTAGTGGGTAG
>NZ_JAHPYX010000152.1:0-28081 GCF_019058535.1 Candidatus Borrarchaeum sp. | reverse complement strand
GCGGTGGGATACAGGCGAAATTTGTACGTGCGTTTCATCACAGGTCTTCCTCTGTTCCCCTGAGCTTCATATCACTAACGATAGTTAGTATCCGCAAACAGCTATTTAAACTGGGGGACACTACCGTGAAAGTGAAACCAGTCACAACACGCACTTCATCCCCCCAACACGTTGGGTGGGTCTTCTTGCGGAGATATTATAAAAGTCCTTTACTTGCGGCAATAACAAAGGGAACTCATCTGTATGCTGGAAGGAGATTTTCTCCCACATAAGTTTTATTCTCAGAATAGCCTATTATTGAACTGTGATACCATTTTGTTCCGCAATTTCCTGAAAGGTTTCGACCACATACTTAACTTGGTCCCATGAAAGATTGAAAGTATTGACTTTGAAGCTTTTTGAAAGCCCTGGATGGACTCCCATTATTTTTCTTTTTTTAAGTGCGTCATAAATGAAGAATCCTTTCCTTTTATGATGTTGAGCAACATCATGAAAACTTGGGCTCTCAAAATGGACTAAAGTATGCTCCTTTGGTTTAATTCCAAGTTGTTTAATTCCATCAATTTTTTGTATGCTTTCTGAAAAGTAACGGGCTTTTTCAACTTCCTTGTCCCAATGCTTAACGCGTTCAACAACTTTTGGAAAACTTGCCATCAAAGTTGCTAAAGGTGGTCCAAAGACAGGCGGACAACCCAAAATATGAATTTCTTTTGCCCCAAAAGTCCTTCCACTCCAGTCTCCTTTTATTTTCGATCTCTCGAAGATCTTTTCTGCCCATTCTGATGTCGTTCCAAGCAACCCAATTGGAGCTGAAGCGCTCATCGATTTGTGACCGCTAGCTACAAGAAAGTCTACACCTAAATTGCGACCTGAGACAGGCATAATGCCGACAGTATATGCTCCATTTAGTAAGAAGGGGACTCCATATTTGTGTGAGATCTCAGCAACACTTTTAACATCACTTAGGTTGCCATAATTATAATCTACATGCGTTAAAACTACAAGGGCAGGGAGTTTACCCGTTGAATCCTCAACTTCTTCAATTTTTGCTGCATAATCTTCTACATTTAGCAGAAAATCAGGATATCCACTATGAGGAACCTCTTTAACATTCAGTTTTGCCGCTTCTGCTGTAATATAAGTGGTATAATGTGCCAAACTATCAAGGACTATTGTGTCTCCAGGTTCGGTTATAGCCTCCATCACAGCTCTTTTTGCATGTCTTGCTCCTGCAGTTGGTCGCACTTCATCAACATCTAGAAATTTTGCTAGATCCTGTATAAAATCTACAACAGGTGGTTTCTTAACAGTAACAATTCGTGCTTCGAAACAGAAATCACACATTGAATAGCCATCACCGAAATCCAATAGAACTTTCTTGGCTTCAGCAGTTAATACGCCACCTCTCTGAATCGGGTGAATATTAATAAAAGATTCTTCTATGTTTCGAGATATACCACAATATCTTTGAAGTTTAGCTGAATCCATACATTGATCCTTCCTTTTTTAAATTATACCGATAATTGGTGTCAAAGTTGATATGTTTTTGGCTATTAACTAATTCATTCAAAAAGCGAAATGGAACGTGAAATATTATTGAGTTTAGGCAATTTTGAGGTTTTAATATGAAGATACTGATGTTCGATACTGAATATTTCTGGTACAAAACTTTTAAGAAAACTTTAGAAAATGTAGATGATATAAAAAAAGAAGAGAAGATAGAAAATACCGCTGTTTTTTTCATTCACGTTGAATCTAAAGATGAGGACAGAAAGAATAAAGTAATAAACCGTACAGTTAGAAATTTAAGGTGGTATCTAAATAAGATTGATAAAAATATAGTGGTTTTACATTCATTTGCCCATCTATCATCAAATAAATCATCTCCAGAATTCGCAATGGAAGTTTTTAAGGTTGTTAAAGAAAAACTGGAAAAACGAGGCATAAAAGTGCATGTCACACCTTTTGGATACTTTTATGAATTTTCGATCCACGTTCGAGGTGAATCCCTTGCGAAAGTTTTCCAAGAGATATGAAAATAGCACTATACGCGCAGACTTCAAGATTTGTTTAAAAAAAGAAAAAGTTTGAGCTCTGAATTAGTTACCAGAATTTGAGTAAAATATGCGTAGTCACTTCTGGAAGTGTATCTTTTGTAATTTGAATTGATGGCCCATCTAATTGTTGAATGTTTTCCTTATCTTTAATAAAATCATCTACAGGCTTTAAAGAGCTAAACATTCCACCCATCATGGGAGCTCGATAATGCATTGGAATATTTATTCTTGGATTTAGCTTAACTACTACTGAAGTAGCAACATCAGGTCCAATAGTGAAAAAACCACCCACTGGTATAAATAATACATCGACTTGCCCTATTGCACTAACCTCTTCATCATTCAGGTCATGACCTAAATCGCCTAGATGGCAAAAAGTTACACTTTCCAATTGATAAACATAAACACTATTTTTTCCTCGTGAACCTTTTCTCTTCTCGTCATGAAATGTCCCAATTCCCCTAATTTCAAGTCTTTTTAGATTCTTTGTCCCAGCAAATTCTTCCAAAATTTCTGAATCTTCCTTCTTAACCGCATCTGCGTTATTATGATCCCAATGTGAATGTGAGCACAGAATTATGTCCGCTTCAGCTTTAGGATCAGGAATTCCCGGAACACTCCCAAAAGGATCATGAACGATTGTTAGACCATTTCCTCGCAATTCAAAGCATGAATGTCCATGCCAAATAACTTCTACCACTTTAGGAACACCTCCAAATACCTATCTTATGCTCTTGTTAGAGCAATACTCACATATTGTTAAAGGCGTTTATAAATAAGCTCCGTTTAAGAATGATACTCAAGGAGATTCCTTCCTTTTGGGCAGTATGGTTTACTAGTAGCTGAGAAAGAAAGCACCACAGCTTCAGCGTGGTGATGAATTGCGTGAGTGAGTATTCACTTTCATCACGTGCATCGATGGGTCTCCTTAACGTTATATAGGTGGTATGAGGAAGGTATCAATAACAATTGGAGGGATCATGCGCACACTTGCAAACAAAGTGCATACTCCGATTGCCTCACCATCGTTAGCCGTACCTACGGGGCGTAGGGATGTTAAGCCTGTGGAGATAAGACCTCCGTAACCCGCCAGGGGATCGAGTCTGTCGTTGAAGCAGGAAGCCTCGAGACTTTAGCACGAGGTAGCTCACTTCAAATCGTCTAAGAATACGCGAATAAGAGCACCAAGACCATGCTCTTTAATGATAGTTATATAACCATACCTGTAGGCAAGAAGTCCAAGCAAAATAATACCCATTACTTCGCAAGTAAGGGCGTAAGGTGAAGATAAAATCCTAAATGGGTCCAATGTTGAATACGGGAAGTCGTATTGAATAATCGGATAGAGCCAAGGGAGAAAACCACCAGTATCTTCAATTAAATGAGCAATCCAACCAAAATATAGTGATGAGGCTAATCGTTTGTCTTTTCCAAAAGATTTCAGTAAAATGCCAACTAGGAAACATATAGTAGTACCAATAACTAGACTATGGCCAATGAATCTACCATGCTGAAAAACAAATTGACCAAAACTCTTGTCAATAATATCAGGAAGAAGAGCCCCAAAAGCTAGGGCATACGAATTGATTTTTTCGCGTAGAGAAGATGAAGAATGGAAAAAGGCAAGAGTAAATCCAAGATGACCAAAGGGATACATTATTTGATGCCTCTACATTTTTATTAAACATCGCTATCTTACAAACTTTAAAAATCTTTTCATACAAAAACTCTTCTGAACAACTCTAAGCTGCTAGAAGCAATTAGATAAAAGAATTGGAAAGTTAACTTGTATGGAACAACTACAAGGTGGTCTATTGATGTTTTTGAATTTCTCCTGAGTTTGTAAATATAATACCTTCTTTTGTCATTTCTTCCAATACATTTGAAACAATACCTTCGGGTGCTCCAACAGGCTTAGTAAGATCAATAACAAACACAACTTCAAATTCTAGTTTTTTTCCATCTATTGCACTTGAGAAGACACAATAGTCTAATGCTAAGCCACAAACGAAGATCCTCTTAACACCTAAAGTACGTAAATATCCTGAAAGACCTGTTTCAGTCTTTTTATCATTTTCTAAAAAGGCTGAATAACTATCAATCTTTGGATTAGTTCCTTTGTGGATAATGGCATTTGAAAACGTAGTATCTAAGTCAGGATGGAAATCTGCGCCAGTAGTACCTTGAACACAATGATCAGGCCAAAGGATCGGGCCAATTCCTTCCGTAGAATATGGTTCATAAGGTTCTTTTCCCTCATGCGCGCTTGCAAAAGAATGATGACCTGTAGGATGCCAATCTTGGGTTAGGACAATACAATTTCCAGTATTGTGAAATTTTTCAGCTAATTGATTAACATCAGATATAATAATATCTCCTTCTGCAACAGGTAAGGCTCCAGAAGGCATAAAATCATTTTGCATATCGATTATAATTAGAGCATCGTTTGGTTGAATTTCTATATCTTTCTTTATTTTAACATCTGAAATTTGCATATGCATCATCTTTGAATTTATTTTACGGTTTTATTAAGAACAAATATTTAGTCCTTTTGGTGATCCCAATCTTTACATTATATTTTAGAAAAATCTAGTACAATATGAATTCGTATAAATATTAAAATAGAAGGAGCAGGCTCAATTGTCGACATATAACCTGTTTCTTTAAGTGAAGTCTAAATCTTCTCGCGGAAGATTTTCTGAGAAAATTCTTAAATAATAGCTCCAAGAATAATGTGAGATTGATCTAAGCTATAGATTTGATAAGAAGATTTCATTCGATCAGGGGAATACGATCTTAGAGATATTATAGTATACTACTTAATGATTATAAGAGGCGAGAATATGACACAAGTAATTGCAATACTTCAAGAAGGAGGCATATGTGTATTCAATCGATCTTATTGGCAACTGGAAACTAATCCAGAACTACTTGGTAGCTTTATTTCAGCAATTTCAGAATTTGTTAGATGCTCTTTTGGATTGGTTCTTGAGGAATTTAAATGTCAAGGATATAGGACATTCATTTTTCCATTTGAGAATAATCATTTAGTAGTAATTACTGTTGACGATCAAAACGTGCCTTATGAGTTTTTGAAAACCAAAACACTGTTGTTAGCTCAGCAAATTTGGGAAAAATTCTCTGCAAAATTTGCTGGAATTAAAGGCGATTTAGTAGAAATTTCACTTCTAGAGCAACTAAATGCTGAAATCGATGAAATTGTTGGTATGAGCGGGATTACTTTAAAAACTGCTAGAGAAAAGCTCATTGAAGACTTACTTACATGAAGTAAACGTCTGCTGCCATTAAAAAACGGCATCACGAATTTTCAAAGACAATCAAAGACAATATGAGATGAAAAATAAGATATATTTTTCGCTAAAGGTTCCGTATCATCAAAACACTTCCTTTCCAAAGAAAAATAGTACAGTTTTTGCTGTATGCAAGTTCTGAAATCCTTTTATATGACAATTTCATGTAAATTTCTCCAAACGAAAGGGCGACAAATTGACTATTTTTTTATGTACTATACTGTTCATTTCAGTTAAACATAAATTAAACTTAATGTCAGAATTTTTTTGGAATGTAAAGGACTCAAAATGATATATAGTTTTTTTATAGAAGATTTTTAAAGTTTGTAGGGATCTATCAGATATATTCTGAAGATAATAGATTGGAGCTCGTTCAACAAGAATTCTTTCAATGGGGTGTAAGAACTGACAGAAAGCCAAGCATTAAAAGAGGGATTCCGAGTATATCTCCCAGAAGAAGAAATACATACCGAGGCTATCGATGAAATTATTGGTCTTGAAGAAGCAAAGAAGCAACTTATAAGCATTATCAAGACCATTCACAAAGATAATGTAGAACAACTAAAGGAATGGGAGATAAAAGCAGGAGGGACTGCACTTATTGTCGGTTTACCTGGTATGGGCAAAACTTCACTTGTAAAAGCACTAGCAAAAAAGGAAAAACTACCTCTTGTTGAAATGAATGTTGCAGATCTACTCATTACATTTCCTAACCCAACCGACATCAAACTGATTTTAAATAGACTTCATACCGTTGTAAAAGATATTGGCCCATGTATCATACTTTTAGAGGATTTCGAACCAACTGACTTATCTACTATGGATGATATTGAAAGTATTCGCAGAATCATTTACCAATTTATAAAAGAATTTAATGTTATTTACAAAAACGATCCTAGACTTTTAGTCGCAGTTATTAGTTACCCGATTAAAGAAGAAGGGCTTCTCAACTTCTTCGATTATCAGATTGTTATTGATGAATTAGACGAAAATGTGCGATATAATTTATTGAAGAAATATCTTGAAAAAACGAAGCTTGACTCCACAATTGATTTAGAAAATCTTCTTCATAATTATTCGTCAGATGAAGTAACAGGCGGCTTTTCTGGAGAAGATCTTAAAAAACTTGTTCAAGGGGCTGCATATCAGGCAATTTATGAAAATAGGAAGGAAATAATTGAAAAAGATCTTGAGGAGTCATATCAACAACTCGTAAACATAAATCATGGCGGTTTGCAGACAAGTACTACAAAGATATGTAAAAAAAATGATAACGAAGAAAATGTTGAACCTCCTCAGAAACTGGAAGCTCTGGAAATTGAAGTAACGCGCTTAAAATGGATGATTAGTGCAACTAGTCAAATGATACATAATGCTTTGAGACTTGCATTTTCTGATAACCGTGAGTTTGTTATACGATTTTTTGAACGTTTTGAAAAGGATCGTCGTCCATACGCTTTACATGAAATTGCCCATATTACTGGAATGGACGAAGATGTGGTAAAAAAGGTGTTAGCAAAGAAATATTTTACAATGCTTTTCCCAAAGCTTTCTAAGAAAGGAAGAGTTGTTGCATTTGACAGGGAATTATTAGAAAAAGTTGCTGATGAATTCACGTTTGTAAATAATAAATCTTGAATTGTGGTCTATTATGGTCTATTTAAAAAGCATGACCTTTACGAATTATAAATCCTTTTATGGTTCACGAGAGATCAGATTCACAAAAGGCTTTACCCTGATACAAGGAGCTAATGGGTCTGGGAAATCAAACATCTTAGACGGCATTTCATTTGTCCTTGGTGGTCGCGACGAAAGAACCGATAAGGTCCTCGAAGTAATCACTCGTCGTGCTGGAAAATATTTGACTAATTCTGCCGAAGTAAAAATAACTTTTGACAACAGTGACAGAAGGATCCCTTTAGACAAAGATGAAATTACAGTACTACGTCAAATTCGATTGACGCCGAAGGGATCTCACTATAGTGTCTATAAGCTAGATGATGAGGCTATATCTCTTACAGAAATTCTTGAGTGCCTTGCAAAAGCAGGAATTACAGCAGAAGGTTATAATATCATCAAGCAGGGGAGAATTGTTGAACGTGCTACAGAAGATCCAGATAGTCGAAGACAGTTGCTTGAAAGTATTGCAGGTACGGCAAGATTCGATGCTGAGATAAATGAAATTGAAGCCCGAATTCTTAGTATTGATGACAAATTACAACAATTGGACCTTTATCTAGGAGATTCTTATAGAATTCTTGAAGGCTTAGAAAAAGAAAAGAACAGAACATTGGAATTTGAGGAGATAGATAAAAGATTAAGAAAGCACAAAGTATTACGATTTAGGCATATGCGACAGCACCATAAGAATGAACATGAGAAACTTAACAAAATAAAAGAAGAACAAGAACACAAGAAAGAGATCTTAACTAAGAAAATTGAAAAATATGCAGAAAATACGCAGATTCTACAAACACAAAAAGAAGCGCTTGAAGCAGAAGAAAGGAGAATTGAAAAAAATAAAGCAAAAGCATCAGGAATAATTGAAGGATTTAAATCTGAACTGAATAGATTAAAAAATGAATCTAAAGTTCTTGATCTTAGAATTTCACAGATAAAGACCCAAAACGAACAGTTAAATTCAGAAATTGAAACGATTAATCAAGAAATTGAAAAGTTACATAAGCTTTTCGAAAAGAAAAATGCACAAAAGAGTGATTTAGACTCGGAACTTAATTCTTTAACCGAAAAAACGAAAGAATTTGAAGAGATGTTTGAAACAGCGAAGAAAGAAAATGAAACACTTGTTCAAAACCAATTAGAGATAAAGAAAAAGAAAGATGCACTGAATTATTCAATTAAAATCCTGAACAATGAACTAGGAAATCTTGCTAAAATAATTGATGAAAAGACACGTCAAAAGGAAAAAGCCTTTAAGACACTAAATAATAAAAAAATAGAATTAGAAAAGAGTAAACAAGAAATTATTACACTTGAAGAGAGATTTGATAATGAATCTAAAGAATTAGATCAAATCAGTAAAAAAATAGAGCCTTTGAACCAAGAAGTTGAAAATATTCAGGTAGAAATCGCAACAATTCAAACAAAGTACAATGAACTCAAAGAAGAACGTAATACACTACAGGAATTAATTAAAGAAGGAAAAATCAAATATGATAAGGCGGTAGAAGCAGTTCTACAAGCACGAAATTCAGGTCACATACAGGGAGTTCTCGGTACCCTCATAGAATTAATTGAAGAAGTTGATACTCAATTCGTAGATATTATTGAGAGTGCGATCGGCCCAGATAAATTGCAGGCGCTGGTAGTAGAGGATGAAAATCTCACTGAAATTATTGAATTTTTGCATAGGGAAAAAATTCCTAGAGTGGTATTACTTCCACTCCGAAACTTAAATGGGAATGAAAGTGGCCGATCGTTTCCAGAAGAAACAAAAGATTATCAAAAGATAAAAGATTTAGTTACTTTTAAACCTGGATACGAGCATTTAAAAGAAAATGTCTTTGGAGACATCTTAGTAATCGAAGACTTACCTACTGCATTAAGTTTTAGTGATTTTGGTGCAATAACATTAAACAAAGACTTAATTCTAAATGGTGCAATTATCAGTGGTAACATGGACTCGCGGTTTCTTACAACAAAATATAATAAAGAAAAATTAGAGAAATTAAAGCAAGAACTTTTAGAAACAGAAACAAAACTTGAAGAGATTAAAAATAAGCTAAATATTAAGAAAAAGACTTTTAATGATTTAGAAAAAAAGAAAAGTACACTACAGGGTAACCTAGGTTCAATAAGAGGAAAGAAGTCAACACTAACAGAAGTTCAAAATCAAATATTAAATGAAGTTGCTCTTCTTAATGAAGAACTCGAAACTATTGACAAAGAAATTGAAACCATTAAAAAAGAAAAAGATGGAAAGGATATTGAACTCAAGAACACTGAGAATAACTTTGAAATGATTCAAGAAGCAGCACAAGTTATAGAAGAGGAAATCAAAAAAACACAATTCCAAGAACTTAAGGAATCTCTTGAGAACATTAGAAAAGAACTTCTGAATACGGAACGTAGTATTCTAACAACTGAAAAAGAAATTGCCAAACTTGAAAATAAGCAAGAAAATACAGAAATGATGAAAGAAACGAAGGAGTTGCAAATCAAAGACAACAGCGAAAAGATTAATGCAGCAAAAAATGATCAAACTCAACTATCAGACAAAATTAAAGAAATAAACGAACAGATACTGAAACATGAAGAAGAAATATCCATTTTAGAAGATGAAAGGCTTGCATTAAAGTCCAAGTTAAATAATTTAGTGACACTAATAAAAACTGAAGTAAAAACTGAAGAAAAATTGGTTAACGAAAGAAATGAGCTAGACAAAAAACTCTATCAGCATCAAATAAATATTTCTTCATCTCAGCAGGAAATAAATCGTATTGATGAGGAGATTAGAAAACTAAATATCCAGGTCCCAGAAGATGATATTCAGACTCTTGAGGATGTTTTAAAGAATATAGAACAACTTGAAATGGAAATAGGCAAACTTGGACCTGTAGATCCAAATGCTATTAAGAAATATGATATGGAAGCCAAAAGACGCAAAGATCTATTTCAAGAGAAGAAACAAGTAGAAATAGAAAAGAAAGAGATAGTTAAATCGCTTGAAGAGATTCAAAATCAAAAGAAAATCTTATTCTTGAATACATTTGAAAAAATAAACCGCCACTTTGGTGAGATTTTCAAGGTACTTCATGGGGGAGGATCGGCAAAACTTGTACTCCTAAATAAAAAAGATCCATTAGCAGGCGGTGTGAATATCGAAGTTGACGTAGGAGCAGGCAAAATAAGTAAACTTATTCAGTTAAGCGGTGGTGAGAAATCAGCGACAGTCATTGCATTGATTTTAGCAATTCAAGCCTATGAACCCGCTCCTCTTTATTTATTAGATGAGATAGATATGCATCTCGACGACGTTCACAGTGAAAATCTTGGAAAACTTCTAGCAGGATATTCTGAGAATGCACAATATCTCGTAATTACACCGAGAAATGAGTATTTACGCACACATGCAGATAGAGTATACAGTCTATGGAAAGAAAAAGGTGTGACACAAGTAGTTTGTCGAAAAATTGACGATTATAGTTTCTTAGAGGCGTCTGTTTAGCGGCGATACTTATGGATGATTCTGATATTATAGAAAAAAGCATAGGCGATGACATTGCAAGTATTATTGCCCAAATAGATTTTGACATTTCTTCCGGAAGAAAAAAACCAAAAGAAATAGACCTAGCAGAGTTCATTTTAAAATTACGTGAGAGTATTCGATCAGGTAGGCTTGATGATGAGATAATAGGTGCATTATCTACTATCTCAAAAATTTTAGAAACCAAAATAGATATCTTATTAAATGAACTCTTAGGCAAGAAAGTGAGTCTCAAAGAGCTTTCCTTCTTGCTGGATATTGCGGCCTTATTGAAAAGGGATGAAATTGAATTCAAACTCACAAGTATTCTGAGCGTCTTACATCCTATCGGCAGCTTATATCTTCCTATACAAGAACAAGAAATTATCGATGCGTATCTAGATCTAATGATGAAAAGAAATCCAACAAAGTATGGAAGTGGAAGTTTAAAAGCTAAAACACTAGAGTTAGATCTAATCGACTTTGAACCTAGGAGTATTGAAAAAGATAAAAAGAATCTATTTGAAAAACTAGATAAGTATACCATAGAAACGATTCCATTCAGCAAAATATTATCGAAGCATCCTTCCTGGCGCGAAGTCCTAAATAAATTAACTGTACTCACTTATCTTGCTCACGAAGGATCCATAGCAATGTGGCAAAAGGATTTTCCAGATGGAGAGATTTTTCTAGAAACAAAGAAAATAACTAAGAGAGATAAGAGGACTTAAAATGAGCCATCTTGAAATGCTAGAGACTTTATTATTTTTAAGAGGATTTGAAGGGGTTTCTGTTAAAGATATTGGATCCCTTACAAGAATAAAGGATTTCGAGTATTCTCTTTTCCTCCTTTCACAGCTTGAAGAAAGAATCAAAGATTTTCCACTTAAACTTCATTATAACCCTGTAACGAAACGATTCATGTTGATGATTTCAGACGCAAAAATTGAAACGCTTCAGGAAAAAGAACTAGTAAAGTCATTTTTACCTAAATCAGTACGTGCAACATTAGCACTCATTGTACTGCATGTAATAAGAAAAGAACAACTTACAACTCAACTTTTACGCGAAGAAAGGGGAGAAAAGGTAGATATAATGTCCCATTTAAATTTACTTGTGAAAAATGACATAATTGAACTTAAAGAAAAAGATGGAGTGTCTGTAATCGAACTTACAAACAGATTCTTAGAGAGAATTGACACCGAAACAATAGTAAAAAGATTGATAAAACTTGTTAAAAGAGATCAAGAAGAAAAAGCTTAGATGTGTCTTTTGAAATTTAATATGGCCAAGGCCATCCTGGATCCATTTTTCCACACTCCGTTTTTTGTTTTTAAAAGAAATTAAAAATACAAAATACTTACATAATGTCTTTTTAGAACAATAATTTAAAAGACCACAGAATTTTAGACCTGAACATACGTTTAAACGTAAAGACTGTCGCTTAAATGAAAAAACAGTTTTTGTTCAGTGAATTCTTTACTTCTTATTACCAATTGATACAATTTAGGATGTATTAGCGACTTCGTGGTGCTTAAATTAATGCCTAAAAAATCGATTATGATTAAGATGACTATCAAGAAGAAAGAAATGGAACAAAAGATGGGAATACAAACAAAATTTGCTCTTCTAAAAACTTGGCTACAAGCAGAGGAACAAATTATCGAGAAATTGATAGAAATTGTTCATTTCTTACTTGGTGAACTTGGTGGCATTTATAGTCAGAACGAAAATCTTTTACCTTTTAATGTGAATGACCGGAGACTGCTTTTTAACCTAATAGGCGAATATATGGGTGTTTGTGACAATATATCAGAAAAACTAGCAACAATTCGGCTCGGAAGCGATATTTTTAGTACCTGAATTACCCATTCATAAATAATAAGAGATGTACTAGATAACAATTTCGTCAGAAGCTTAATACATCTTTTAAAATTTTTGCGACATCAGAGGGAACATCTGCTACTTGAATTCCTGTTTCTTTTAAGCGATAGATCTTACCTTCAGCAGAACCTACACCCATTGAAATAATAGCACCTGCATGTCCCATTCGCTTACCTGGCGGTGCAGTCTTGCCTGCTATAAAGGCAACAGTTGGTTTCACTTTATGATCCTGTACGTAATCTGCAAGTCTTTCTTCTGCATCTCCTCCGATTTCACCGATAATTACCATAGCCTTTGTTTCAGGATCTGCTTGAAATCGTTGAACTATTTCAATGAAGTCACTCCCAATTATTGGATCGCCGCCTATACCAACACAGGTACTTTGTCCCAACCTAGAATCAGCATCAGTCAATGTTGCTGCGATTTCATAAAAAAGTGTGCCTGAGCGTGCAATAATGCCTACGGGACCTTTTCGAAATACATGAGAAGGCATGACGCCCACTTTACACTCTTCAGGAGAAATGATTCCCGGGCAATTTGGACCTATTATCACGATATTTTTATCTCGCGCATAGTTCACGAATCCAATGGAATCTCTTATTGGAATGCCTTCAGTTATAATAACAATCGGATTTAAATTTGATTCAATAGCTTCATACACAGCATCCGCAACAAACCTTGCAGGTATGAAAAGTATCGATGCTGTCGCTTGTGTTTCCTCAACAGCTTCTGAAACATAGTCATATACAGGAATTCCATGTAATTCTTGTCCACCCTTACCAGGTGTCACTCCGGCAACAATTTGTGTACCATAGTCTAACATGACTTTCGTATGAAATTGACCTTCCCGGCCAGTTATCCCTTGAACAAGAATTTTAGTTTTTTTATCAACTAGAATAGTCATTTTTTATCCTCCGCTACCGACAAGTTCTACTATTCTTTTAGCTGCCGTTTCCATAGATTTAAGATATTCAATACCTGCTTCTTCCAGAATTTTTTGTCCTTCTTTTTCTCTTGTTCCCACGAGACGAATTACAATCGGCTTATTTACAGCTGTGATTTTAAGCGCGTCCACAATTCCCTGTGCTACTTCATCACCGCGTGTAATTCCTCCAAGTATATTTACAAGGATACCTTTTACTCTAGGGTTCTCTAAAAGTAATTTTGTTGCCTCTAGCATTCTTTCAGCACGAGCACCACCACCAATATCTAGGAAATTTGCTGGCCTTCCACCATAAAAATCAATTATGTCCATTGAAGCCATTGTCAAGCCAGCTCCATTAGCTATGATTCCAATATTGCCATCAAGATCAACATAACTAAAACCAAATTCCTTAGCTCTTAATTCAAACTCAGTAAGATCACGTAACTCTTCTTTAGCCTTATCCTGTAATTGAGGATGTCGAAACAAAGAATTGTCGTCAATAATCATTCGTGCGTCTGCGGCGATAATTTTACCCTCTTTTGTCAATACCAACGGATTACTTTCAATAAGTTCGCAGTCATATGCAGTAACAACTTCAAAAAACTTGTTTATTATAGAAATAATCTCTTTCTGTAATTCTCTTGAGGATGTAAGAAATTGCGCGAGTTTTCTTACTTCAAAAGTTCGAATTCCAAAGTACGGCTGGATGTAAACTTTGAGTATTTGATCAGGCTTTTCTAATGCTAATTGCTCAATATCTACGCCACCTTCTTTTGCGGTAATGGTTACATAGCTCCGTGCACTGCGATCTACAATGATGCTCAAATAAAACTCTTTAGCAATATTGAGCCTCTCTTCCACCAGAACTTTTTCGACTGTGAGTCCCTTAATATTCATACCCAGAATACTTTGGCTCACAGTTTTTGCGTCTTCTGATTTTTCAGCAATTTTAATTCCGCCTGCTTTGCCTCTCCCAGAAACTAAAATTTGCGATTTGACAACCACTGGTCTATTTAGACGATCAGCGATTGCTTTAACCTCATCAGAATTAGATGCTATTTCGCCGTTTGGAACAGGGACGCCATACTCAGCAAATATCTTTTTAGCTTCATACTCATGCAATTTCATCGTGAATTATCTCCTTAACTTGAAATAAATTTAATGAGAACTGAGAAATAGAAATATTTTTTCATTATTAGCTTACGATTCTCCAAGAAATTTATTATATTTACGTATGTAAACCTTAACTTAAATCCGTTTTTTTAAGTCTTTCTTCTAATGGAATAGCAAAATTCCAAAATTGTTCATAAAAGAATTTAAAAATAAACACAAGCCCGGGGCTCTTTGCCCATATCCCAAACTCACTTTCTTGAACACTAGGAAATGTAAATAAAATCTCATTTTCATCTATTACGACAATGCGTGAGCCTGGCGGTATTATATGGCGACCAGGATGTGTAAACGGCAGAGCATTTTCATCTGGAAGTGTGATTGGGATAATTCCTACTTCTAGATTTGGATCTAACGGGAGTGCAGTCAGTCTTGGGAGGTCATCTTTTCCAAAAGTAAGTCTTATTCTAATACCTTGAGAGCATAAATCCGAAATTGTTTCGATAAATAAAGGAAGATCCTCAATAGGAATACCCATAATAATTTCAGATTTAGCACTTGGAAGCATTGCTTGTATTCGATTAACAATTTGTTCTCCTCCCCGAAGAGTCCATATAATTTCTTCAGGACGACCAGTTTCAATTTTTTTCAAACTCTTAAGTTCCTTAATCGCAAGATCTGTCGCATCGTGATATCTTTGAGCTAGTTTTTCTATTGCTACTTCTGGGGTTGTTGGTCTATAACGTCGAGGTTTTCCGTATTGAATCTCAACTAAATCTTTTTTTTCCAATTCACTTAGAGTCTCGTATATTTTTGGACGTGGAACATCAGATTCATGTGCAATTTCACTAGCATTACCACTGTTTAATCTAACTAGAGTTATGTAAACTTTTGCCTCGTATTCTGTGAGGCCAAGGTCTTTAAGAGCATTAGTTAATTCGACTAATTCGTCCAACCGATTCTCTCCAACTCTTCCTAAATGAAGAGATTCTGAATTCTATTTAAAACAAATAATATAGACAATTTAGAATATAAGAATTCATAAAATAAACTGAAATAATAACTCTGCAAAATAATCAATATATTTTGAAATGAATATCTATCTGCCCAATCCGTCAGGGACAAAACCCTTTGAATTAAAGATGTTCAAATTATCTCTCTAATCCATTTTGATTGGATAAAAATAACTAGAAATCATTGGTGGCATATTTGCTTGTTATGATTCCTTTTACAGTAATTATGATCATTGCATATATTCTTATTGCTTCTGACAAAATAAACAAAACGCTAGTTGCTATTGGTGGAGCAGCAGTCACCATGACTGTTGCATATATCTATTTCTTTGCTGGAACTGAAATTTTCACTGAAAAAGAGGTTCTTACTGAACTCGTGGATTGGGGTGCCATTATTATAATCCTATCTCTTTTAGTCATCGTAGAAGTCTCAAAAAGTTCTGGAATACTTAATTATTTAACTGTAACGATCATAAAACTTACGAAAGGGGACACGGAGAAGATTTTGTTCTATACAAATGCACTTGTTTTTATTTTATCAGCGTTTTTGGGAGATGAATCTGCTTTTTTGATCGTAGGCGGCATTACATTGGTTTTAGTTAAAAATATGAAACTTGATCCTATGCCTTTCCTTTTAACTGAAGTCGTGTCTTCGAATGCTGCTAGTTGTGCCTCAATAACTAGCAGTCTAACGAATATTATCATAGCATCAAACTTCTCTTTCGCACCAGAATATTATCTTTCATATGATAGATTTCTATTGATTGCTTTTCCTTTTTCATTACTAATTTTTGGGATTAACTTAGTTATAGGTAAGCATCTAGTCCGTGATAGGTTTGTTTGCGTCGGGGAATGCATTACAGAAAGTGAAATTGAAATTATACTCGCACTAGAAGCTGCAGATGTGGTAAAGAATACTGCTTTGGTAAAAAGATTCTTTCTCTTCTTTGCAGCACTAATTATAGGATTTATTCTTGCAGGATTTTTAGGAATTCCATTCTTCTTGATTGCATTAATAGGTTCAATTACCCTAATCCTTATTACCGGGGAATATTCTAACATAGATAAGATCATAAAACGCATAGATTGGAGCACAATAATCTTTTTCTTTGGTGTTTTCATAATTGTAGGAGGAGTTGCGAGTGTTGGTTTGTTAAATCTGATAGGGGAAGCCATAGGAAGGCTTTCGGGAGGGAATAAGATTCTCATTTGGCTTACATTAATCGTGACTAGTGGAGTAATTGCGGCTTTTGTTGATAGCGTCAGTATTGCATTAATGTTGTTGTACATTATCCCATCGGTAGTTGCATCAGCAGGAATAACAACCCCAGCATCTGTTATATGGTCTGTAATCCTTGCCGTGAATTTAGGAGATATTTTAAGCCCTCTTGGCGGCGTAAATTCCGTGCTCATTTTCCTCATGTTTAAAAGAGAAAAGATCAAGTTTTCTTTCCTTGATTTTATGAGAGTCGGAGGTATACTGAGTGCTCTCAATTTCACGCTAGTGTTTTTGTATATCCTTTTTATATCGAGCATCTTAGGATGGTGACCTTCAGAGGGTTAGCAAAAAAGTATAATCTTTTATGTTTGGCTAATTTTTACTGGATTTACAAAGCAAACGATTTAATAAAGTAGCAGTATGCACTACCTCCATGTCTATTCCTTCATTTTTCACTAATTCTTTCAATTGAAAAATACAGAATGGGCATGGAGTGACAATAGCTTCAGCTTTCGTTTCCTTTATGTGTTGAGCTTTTCTTGAAGCAATTAACCTAGAAAAATCTCTTATGCCAGCACGTACTCCTCCGCCCGCGCCACAGCAACGATCCGCTTCTTTCATTTCCACTATTTCCGCGCCTGTAAATTTAATCAAATCACGGGGTTCCTGTTTTACCCCCTGACCTCGATTTAAGTGGCATGGGTCGTGATAAGTTACTTTTAGTTCAAGGGGGTTATCAGGAGGGGGCATTTTCATTACTTTTTCGTAAATAAATTCATTTATATCATAGGTTTTAAATTTAAGCGATCGTTTAAGAATTTCCTTTGCCCATCTTGAATAGTCATCTTTTAAGGTAATTCCGCAACCAGGACAACCTACAATTACATCTTTAACCCCATATCGTTCTAAAATTTCCACATTTTTCTTAAATTGGTGAATACCTAATTCAAAATCACCAGAACGTATGGCTGGGCTACCACAACATACTTGATCTGTTGGAATAATCACTTGATAGCCAAGTTCGTTCAACACATCTATTAAATCTTTACCGATTTTTTGGAGGCGTAAATCCATCATACAACCGGTAAAAAAGATAACAGGTTCGCCCTCACCAACGTATTCACCAAATTGGCCATCCTCTCCTGTCAACGGTTGCTTTTCAATAGTGACTGCCTTACCGTACGATCTAACGCGTTCAATGAATTCTTTTTGTCCTTCTAAGGGACCAAGACCGTGTTTAACCACAACTGATCGCAGTTTTTCAATCGCTTTGTGAGCTAGATCGATATCTTTGGGGCATGCTTCAACACAGGCTTTGCAGGTGGTACATCGAAATAGCCCATTTTCAAGGGCCTTTTCAAAAACATCTTTATTACGTCTTGGATCAAACTGAACTTGGGCATATTTTCGCATATAAGCTGGTCCCATAAATTCATTCCAACTTTCAGCCACGCTTGGGCATGCAGCAATGCAATTATAACATTCTATGCATTTATGATACTCTAGTAAGTCCTTTATTTCATCCATAGTGAAGGTTTGTGCTTCTTCAGACGCTTTTGCAAAATCTGAACGTATTTCTTTCATTTTCTCGAAAGGTTCTGTGAAATCAACAGCCAAATCTTTGGTAATTGCAAAGGTAGGGAGCGGTTCCAAAGCATATTCCTTGTCGGGTAATAATTCAGTTTTGCAGGAAAGTTCTGGTTTGCCATTAATTATCATAGCACATGAGCCGCACTGCCCAGCGCGACATCCAAACCGAAACGCAAGGGTAGGGTCGATCTCTTCATAGATGTGCCACAGTGCATCGAGCACCCTCATCCCTTCGTTATATGGAACTTCAAAATCTTGCCAATGACCATGAGTTTCCTTCTGGGGGTCAAATCGCCAAATTTTTAATTTAACTGTTTCTTTCATCTACAAAACCACAACAGGAACTGTATGAATGTTTTCCTTCGAGATTATTATATTTTTCCTCCATGATGGGAGTGTTTCAGGAAAATCTTCTCGGAAATGTGCACCTCGACTCTCTTCTCTGAAAAGGGCTGCCTTAACTACTATTTCTGCAACTATTAGCATGTTCCTAACTTGTAAAGCTTCAAGCTGTTCATAAGCGTATGTGGTGTTTTGGTTAACTATTTTCATGGGTATCGATTTTAATCTTTGAATATTCTCTAAGGCCTGTGTTAAGTTTTTCTTATTCCTAAGGATACCAACTTTTGTCCACATTAATTCCTCTAAGTTATGTCTGATTTGAGAAGGGCGCATTCCATCTTGCTTGGATTGCAGGGGGGAGATTACCACCTTATGAATTTGAGTAATTTGTTCATCAGGTATTTTGCCCAGTGATGATTCAAGTGAATATTGGGCAGCATTATGTCCAGCTATGTATCCGAAAACTTGAAGGTCTGCAAGAGAGTTTCCACCCAATCTATTTGCTCCATGAATTCCTCCAGTTACTTCTCCAGCTGCAAAGAGTCCTTTTATAGTTGTTTCCGTCTTTTCAGATATGTGAAGTCCACCCATTACATGATGTGCTGTCGGCGAAACTTCCATTTGTTCCTTAGTAATATCAACCCCTGATAAGTCTCTAAACTGTTCTAAAGTCTGAGGAAGACGTTCTTCTATGAAATCAGGAGATAAGTTTTGAAGAGAAAGATAAACTCCATTATGAGGTGTATGCCGCCCAGCACGAATTTCTCTATAGATAGCACGAGCAACAACATCTCTTCCTGCTAATTCCATCCTGTCGGGGGCATATTTCTCCATAAACCGCTCACCCAAGTTGTTCAAAAGAATACCTCCTTCTGCACGCACTGCTTCCGTCACTAGAATACCTTTGGCGGAGTCTGGGAAAACCATACCTGTCGGATGAAATTGAATAAACTCCATACCGATCAATTCAGCACCAGCACGGTATCCGATAGCATATCCGTCTCCAGTACCTTGAAAGGAGTTTGTAGTTACTTTATATATCCGACAGCCACCGCCCGTCGCCAGTATGACAGTTTTAGATCGGATTAAGAAAAACTTTGCGCCTTCTGGATTGAAAGCCGCTACACCAGTTACTTTATTTCCATCTAATAGGAGATCGACAGCTGCACCTCTAATAAAGCGAACATTACTTGATCGCAATAGATCCACTAAGGTAACCATAATTTCCCCGCCTGTGCGATCACCAGAGTAACAGGTCCTTTTATAACTTTGACGACCAAATGCTCTTTGATCGATTTTACCCTCAGAAGTTCTGTAAAACAATGCACCGTTATTTTCCAACTCCAAAATACGAGCAGGGGCATTTTCTACCAAAATACGTACGAGTCGTTCATTATTTACGTAAGATCCTCCCGAAACCGTATCCTGAAAATGGGATTCGATACTATCCGCCGAATCAACATTGCATAGTGCTGCATTGTAACCACCTTCAGCCATGACGGTACAGCCACTTTTCCCAGGTAACGTTTTTGCAATCAGAGTCACGTCTATTGCTGCATACTTTGAAGCTTCCAGTGCTGCACGAATACCTGCGCCTCCCGCGCCTACTACAAGAACATCTGTGGAAATTATGTCGTCCAGTGTCATACCTCCAAAATTAAATTATCAAATTGATTCAAAAAGATTATGAAACTGCTATAATGAAAGCAAAGAGTTAACATTGCATCAATAAGAATTTATATATACTAATGAGAAAACCTTCTTATCTTAATTCTCCAGAACTGGAACAACTAATGGTCCTTCTGGGATCACCGCGATTTCAGCATCAGTTCCTAGAACCTTGATTGCTTTTTCCAAACCCTCTTCTATCGTACGGATTGGTGTCATCATCATAGATTTAACAATATTGTCTTCTAGATTTGATACAAGGTAAATATCATGCTTTAATTGATCACGAGCCAAAATTTGGTTTTGCCATTGAAGTCCAATAGGTTCCTCCCGTCTTATTTTCTGTAGAACTTCCTTAGGAGAATTAACTGAAGCATGCAAATCGATAAAATCCTCTGGACCTTTTCCTGTGCTGCAAGAGGATGCGATAATCACAATACCTCCATCACGGGTTATTTTAGAAGCAGTATTTATACCTTTGGTAGTTTGGTACAAATCCAAGTCTAATGGGGCTCCGTTATTAGAAGTAATAGTAATATCTACCTTGTGATCTACTTTTACCTCAACAATATCTTTAGAGATCTCACATCCTTTCTCATGAGCCTCGATAGGATCTCCAGTGAATATATGCGTAATTTCTTTATTCTTGTTTAAAATCACATTAACTATGAAATTAAGATTAGCCATCCTCGCCTGCTCCACTAAATCTTCATGAACAATATTACCGTTTATAATTCCCGCTACCGAATTTGGATGGTCTAACATTTTATAACTATGGTTTTTATAAGCTGATCTGACACTAAACACACCGGGTGCTATGCTTTTACGACCACCGGAAAAACCAGCAAACCAATGAGGTTCGATAAATCCAGTACTAATTCGAAAATCAGCTTCTACGACTGTTTTGTTGATGTCAACTGGAGTATCTCGGGATGTCATGCCAATATGGACACATTGATTGACATCATGATTGACAACATTATATCTTTTGATAATATCATTACCTAGTTTTTTAATTAACTGTTGTTCATCTAAAGGTGGATGTAATCCAACGGCAACAATTATCGTTATATTTTCACGTGATACTTTTTCTTCTAATTCAGCCAATATTAGAGGAAGTAACCTGTTATCTGGGCACGGTCGCGTATTATCTGTAACTAAGACCACTACTTTATCATTTTTGCTAACACAATCGTGAAGTGAGGAACCCCCTATTGGTGATCTCAGGCAATTTATTATAGCCTCTCTCTCGTTTACAAGACCTTTTATTGATTTCATGCTTAGGATAGAGACTAAGTTCTTAGTTGGTATTTTAGTTTTTAAGAAGGATTCTCCATAAGGAAGTTTAATTGTAATATACATGATAAATTGCTCCTTTGTTCATATCGTTGTTTTTCGTTAGTTAATACTTTCACTGATGTCTCTATTATAATTAGTTGGTTTTAAAGAAACAAGATTTTCTTTTTTAAGCAAATATCTGTCTCTAAATTGCGTGGTCTTAATAAGTTTTGCTTGAAACCACCCTCCAAGTTTAATAAAAATGCTAAAATATGTAGGAGGATGACTTAATGGATCCAGGTATACCTTTTCCATGGTAAACATTCATTAGCGTTTTTTCTTGTATAAGACGACCACCACTGTTTTTTTAAGTATCAAATTATGTCCCTAATTTATACCTTTTATATTTTTTAAGATACACAATTGCACTTTCATTCGGTCTTTCACTAAATTTTGCTATTACAGCACCTTTTCCTCCAAAGGATGATATGATCCTTCCTGATCGTCCTGTTATGGTTTCGACTTGTTTACCGATGAGATTCTTTGCCCCAAACTGCGAACGCGCTAAATTATCAATAATAACTTCTTCTTTGTGAGACTGAATACGAATATTTCCTTCCTTAATTGAAAGCTGATATAATGAAAAATCACTTGGATTCGCATTAATGACTTTTCCACTAGCTGCAATTCGTAAGTTAGTAGGAGGAAGATCTAGTCGAGATATAAGAATAGGATCACCTGATTCTGAGACAATTAATGAATTAAGAATGACGTATGCAAAAAACTCGTGATTTGCACTCACTTGATCTAATACTACATTGTAATCGTCATCTTTTTGGAAAGGATAAATCACCCCGGCAACCGTTGGTGTTCCAATCGTTAAATGGACATTCATACGAGGAGAAAGGTTGAATTTGAAGAATTTGTTAACTTTTAATCGCGCTAAAATTGTATCTGTCGATGACAGAGAACCCGGTGAACATAAATAGCAACCTCGGTAAATTACTCTGGCCTGGACACCTGGAATTGCTATCCCAACTCGATCTCCAGCAACTGCACTTTGCAGGTTTTCGCCAAATGTCTGAATTGATTTTATTTTTCCTTGAATTTCCAAGGGCATTATTTCAGCTACTTCACCAATATTTATTGTTCCGCGATGAACCGTTCCGGTCATAACTGTACCGGCACCTTTAATATGAAATGCATGGTCAATCGGCATTTTGAATGGTCCCTTAACTTCTCGAACAGGTTTTTTAAGAAGTTCGAGTAACGCTTCTTTAATGCTTTTAGTACCTTCTCCTGTTTTAGCAGAAACACCAACTATAGGTGAATTCTCTAGTATTGTTCCTTTTAGAAGAGCCTTAATTGATCTTTCAACGGCGTTAACACGTGATTTCTCAACAAGATCAATTTTGTTTATAATAATAAGTGCTTTTGAGATACTAAAACTGTCCAAAATTAGGATATGTTCCCCTGTTTGCGGTTTTGGTCCTTCATCAGCTGCAATTACAAGCATTGCAGCATCTATAATGTTCGCACCTGCAACTACACTTCGAATTAGATCAGCATGTCCTGGTGCATCTACTAATGTCACTCGATACGGATCTAGATTAAAAGCTGTAAATCCCAAATCTATTGAGATACCTCTTTCTTGAGCCTGTGGATGTTTGTCCAAGCCAGCAGTGGAAATCTTTTCTGAGAGAATACGAGCTATGGCAGTCTTGCCATGATCAATATGTCCAAAAAGTCCGACATGAACTGGTATAAGTCTCAAGAAAATCGCCCTATTTACCGATCTGATTGCTTATTCATTCAAATATTTTGTACAGCCTTATCGACTAATTCTTTAAATTTTACATTCACTTCATCTAAGGTCAGTTTGTTTTTTATTGCATTCTTTACGAACTCTCTTCGAACTTCGCTCAAGTTTTTTGCAAGTTCCTCATTCTTTTTATAAACTATTGTTTCTGATATTATTTTTCTGGTAAGTTGATCGATAGCTTCTTTCTGCTTTTCTTCATCCGATGGCTCTACAACAGTTTTTGCTTCTCTTATACTTGGTTTTAATAAAAGATCTCTAACAAGATTAACTGCTTCTTTAGCTGCAGTCTTAGGATTGACAACACTTAAATCAACTACTAATAATGGTCTATCCCACTCATAATCTTTACCAGGAATATCGAATTTGTTGAAGGCATCTTCAATAACTTCTTGAGGTATTGGAAGACCGCGTTTTTCATTCCAAGATAATGCTACTTCTCTTGGAGTAGAAACATATAATATTGCAAAAGGAACGTTCATTTCTAAAGCAATTTCCCTTAGATCATGTCTCATAGATTTATAGTAATTCATGTCATCGTTAATCACAATATAATCTTGCTCTAGAAAATGCTTAATTAGTTCAAACATTGCTGCTCTTACAACAGGTTCATGATCTGGGTTAAAACGTTGTTCTCGATATGAGGGGATCATATTTCTAATCCCGTCTGATTCAATCATTATGGTCTTTATCGAAAGGTCGAGTTCTAGAATTTTTGCTATTTCATTTACTAATGTTGATTTCCCAGAACTTGGCAATCCTGAAAGAATGATTAGCATCCAAATCACGCTCGGTGTTTCAGACAAACTTATCCAAAGTTATTCCTATTGTTCTATTTAAGAATAGTGAACCATCCTGCCTTATTGATACTTCCGTTAGAGGTCATTGAATTAGAATCTTTATGTCTAATTGAAGCATTTTGATACTGATGCTATGTACATTTTTATATTAAAAAAGGCATAATATCAATATAATTTCCAATTGGAGTTTTTTTAAACAGTGAGGGGGACTTCTATGAGAATATTGCAGAAAAAATATCTCATAAGTATAATCGGAGTTTTCCTAATTGTTCTTGTAAGTAGCACAGCGTCAAATTCTGTTGCTGATACTGACTGGGGAAATCTTAAAGTAAATGACGAAATTCGTTGGGATACTTCACCACCATCCCCAATGGTACTCTATCCAAGCGTTTCCGATGAATTTAAGATTCTTGAGATTCGGGCGGATGACTTGAAGGTTGATCATACAAGGGTTGGTGAAAAAAATGATGGTACTACCGAAACTATCATTGATGAAGTAACCTATATGGATTCTTCTGAACTTTGGCCTTTTATTTACCCAGTGTCTTTAATACAATCGAATGACGACGTCACAATAAAGACTCACAAGTATGAGGGGGTCAATTACAAAGCAGCATATCTTGAAATTACTGAATATGGTACAGTCTACAAATACTGGTGGGACTACGATACAGGAATCCTTTTTAAGCATACTTTTGGTGAATCCGATACACTTTATTTTCACTTAATATATACCAATGCAGATCTAACTGAAAGGACAGGAAGAAGATTCTGTCTTGGCACAATCCTAATCGCTTTTGCTTCTGTCGCAACACTGGTTTCCTACAATATCAAGCTTTATCAGAAAAGGAAAGATCCGTAATCCCTCTTTTTTTTTGGTTCTAACTTATCTAAAAAATTATTCCAGAGTGTTTCAGTCTTTTCGCTATTTAGCATTGTTCTATAGTTAGACCAGACAAAATCCAAACTTAACCTATCCACTACATAATACTTATTACATAACTTAGACCACTATATCGATCTTGTTGGAGGTTTTATTTTGTTAAGTAAACCAAAACGTCCCAGTTTATCCGATTCAGAAGTTCTGAAATTGATAAATGAATTATACGGTATAACAGGATTAATTCAGGAACTTCCGAGTGAACGTGATCAGAATTTTCTTGTAGTAACTGAAGAGGATAAAAAATACGTCTTCAAAATTGCTAATAAATTCGAGAAAGAGGAGATACTTGATTTACAAAACAAAGCTATGCTGCATTTAACTAGTCCTGATGATTCTGGAAATTATCCGCGAGTATCACTTACGAAATCAAGTGAGTTAATTGCAGTTTATCAAAAGGATGATGAGACATCTCATTTCGTAAGATTAGTGACTTTTATTCCTGGAAAGGTTTTTGCAAAAGTTAATCCTCATAATAAAGAGTTACTTTATGATTTTGGTCGTTTTGTGGGTGAAACTTCGAAGCTTCTTGAATCATTCAATCATACAGCAGCCAATCGCAAGCTTTATTGGGATTTAAAACTTGCTTATAACATTATAAATAAATACAAAGAACACATCTCTGATCTAGAAAAGCGCCTGATAGTAGAGCATTTCCTTAATGAATACAAAATAAATGTGCTTCCCAATTTATCAAATTTAAGAACTAGTGTAATACATAATGACTTTAATGATTACAATGTGATTGTTAATCGAGGAAAATCACCCAATCAATACCAATTTGGAATTATAGATTTTGGAGATATGGTTTATAGCCATACTATATTTGAACTCGCTGTAGCAACAACCTATGCTATTTTGGGGAAAAAAAATCCAATCAAAGAAGCAGCACATGTTATTAATGGTTATCATTCAGTCTATCCATTAAATGAACTTGAATTAGAGTTGCTCTTTAATTTGATATGTACAAGACTCTGTATGAGTGTTAGTATCGCAGCATACCAGCAGAAAATTGAACCAGAAAATGAATACCTCAAAGTCTCTGAAAAACCAGCGTGGGAGACTTTAAAGTTACTTAAAGACGTTCATCCTAGATTTTCTAATTACGTTTTCCGCTATGCTTGTAAAATGAATCCTTGTCCTCAAAGTAAAGAGATTGTTGACTGGATTAAATTACATCGTAAAGAATTTGGATCAATACTTGGAAGCAACTTTACTAGCATTCCTCACATTGTATTTGATCTCAGTGTAGGGAGCCTTGAATTAAGTGATTTATTCGATTTTACGGACAAAGGTGCACTTAAGGAATTACTTTTCAATAAAATGAAGAGTTCTAATGCAGAAGTTGGCATTGGTCAATATAATGAAGCACGGGATATTTATACAGAAGAATTATTTAGATCAGAAAGCGATGAAGGGGTTGATTATCGGACAATCCACCTTGGTGTTGATCTCTTTCTGAAACCTAATTCGTCAATATATGCGCCGTTGGAGGGTAGAATACATAGTTTTCAAAATAATGAAGGGTCTCTTGATTACGGTCCTACTATTATCTTAGAGCATGAAATAAATGAAGGAAATTTAAAATTTTTTACTCTATATGGACATTTGAGCCCAGAATCGTTGAATGATATTGAAAAAGGAATGATTATCAAGAAAGGGGAACTACTCGCACACGTTGGATCTATTGAGCATAATGGAGGATGGCCACCACATTTACATTTTCAAGTGATAACAGATATGTTAGGGAGAAAAGGAGACTTTCCTGGCGTGATATCCGAAAGTCAAAGAGATATTTGGCTAAGTATTTGCCCTGATCCAAATCTGATTCTAAAGATTCCAGAGGAGTCTTTTCCAGAAGAAACTTTGACTAAAGATGAGATTCTCAATTTTAGGGAGCAAATGATAGCCCCTTCACTTAGCATTTCGTATAAAAAGCCTCTCAAAATTGTTAGAGGCTATAAACAATACCTTTACAATCAGTCTGGTCGACCATATCTAGATTGCGTAAATAATGTTTGCCATGTCGGTCATTGCCATCCAACTGTAGTAAAAGCGTTAAAACAGCAAGCAGCTGTCCTAAATACCAATACTCGTTATTTACATGATAATCTTATTAAATATGCTCAACGTATCTGTGAGACCTTACCAGAACCATTAAGTGTTTGTTTTTTCGTTAATAGTGGAAGTGAAGCAAATGAGCTCGCCCTGCGATTAGCACGAACTCATACTAAACAACGCGATTTAATTGTTATCGATCATGCATATCATGGAAACACAGGTTCATTGATTGATATCAGCCCGTACAAATTCGATGGTCCTGGAGGCGAAGGTCCCCCACCTTATGTTCATAAGGTAACCATACCTGATGTATATCGTGGAGAATATAAAGTGCAGGATGCTGATGCAGGGAAGAAGTATGCAGAAGATGTGAAGAAAACGATCCAAAAAATTCAAAATGAAGGGAAAGGAGTTGCTGCGTTTCTTTGTGAATCTATAATGAGCTGTGCTGGTCAAATGGTGTTTCCTAACAATTATCTTCAAGAAGCATTCCGACATATTAGGGAAGCAGGTGGAGTTTGTATAGCAGACGAAGTTCAAGTTGGTTTTGGTCGAGTTGGAACACATTTTTGGGGATTTCAAACTCAAAACGTGGTTCCTGATATAGTTACAATGGGTAAACCTATGGGGAATGGTCACCCTTTATCTGCTGTTGTCACCACACCAGAAATTGTAAACTCATTCAATACGGGAATGGAATGGTTCAACACTTTCGGGGGCAACCCTGTCTCCTGTGCTGTTGGACTTGCAGTATTAGATGTTATTAAGAATGAACAGTTACAAGAAAACGCCTTGAAAGTTGGCAACTATTTAAAAGATAGACTGAAAAAACTTATGGATAAGCACCCTATCATAGGT